>NZ_JBDJKU010000074.1:0-18572 GCF_039673015.1 Stenotrophomonas sp. TWI1409 | reverse complement strand
GTTTGGTTGGGGCGGGCGGGGGCCGCTAACCCTCTTGATCTTCGGCAGCTTCGCTTACCGGGCCCGGGCCGGCCACTACCGGGAATGTTCGGATGCCATTGCCGCCAAAGGGTTGAAACCCCTTGCGGCCGTCCCAAGCTACAATGGGTGTTGCCATCGACAGGGCGCCAGGCGCCCTGTTTCGTTTGCGGCGGACGGATCCCAAGGGGGAGGCCGGGCGTCGTGTCCATCCAACCCGGTTCCTTCAATGATCAACAGCCTGCTTACCCGCGTATTTGGCAGTCGTAACGAACGACAGCTGCGCCAGCTCAACCGCATCGTCGCCAAGATCAATGCGCTGGAGCCGGAGATCGAGAAGCTTTCCGACGAGCAGCTTCAGGCCAAGACGCCGGAGTTCAAGCAGCGCATCGCCGACGGTGAAGCCCTGGACAAGGTGCTGCCGGAAGCGTTCGCGGTCTGCCGCGAAGCCGGTCGCCGCGTGCTGGGCATGCGCCACTACGACGTGCAGCTGATCGGCGGCATGGTGCTTCACCTGGGCAAGATCGCAGAAATGCGCACCGGTGAAGGCAAGACCCTGGTGGCGACCCTGCCGGTGTACCTCAACGCGCTGGAAGGCAAGGGCGTGCACGTGGTCACCGTGAACGACTACCTGGCCCGCCGCGACGCCGCGCAGATGGGCAAGCTGTACAACTGGCTGGGCCTGAGCGTGGGCGTGGTGTACCCGGGCATGCCGCACAGCGACAAGCGCGAAGCCTATGCCTCGGACATCACCTACGGCACCAACAACGAATTCGGCTTCGACTACCTGCGCGACAACATGGCGCTGTCCAAGGCCGACCGCTACCAGCGCGGCCTGCACTACGCCATCGTCGACGAAGTCGACTCCATCCTGATCGACGAAGCGCGTACCCCGCTGATCATCTCCGGACCGGCCGACGATTCCCCGGAGCTGTACATCCGCGTCAACCGCGTCGTACCGAACCTGGTCAAGCAGGAAGCGGAAGACGGCGAAGGCGACTTCTGGGTCGATGAGAAGGGCAAGCAGGTGCACCTGTCCGAAGCGGGCATGGAGCACGCCGAGCAGCTGCTGGTCGAGGCCGGCATCCTCGACGGCGAGACCGAAGGCCTGTACGCGCCGCAGAACCTGACCGTGGTCCACCACCTGAACGCCGCGCTGCGCGCGCACGCGATCTACCAGCGTGACGTGGACTACATCGTGCGCGATGGCGAAGTGGTCATCGTCGATGAGTTCACCGGCCGCACCCTGTCCGGTCGCCGCTGGTCCGATGGCCTGCACCAGGCGGTGGAAGCGAAGGAAGGCGTGCCGGTCCAGCGCGAGAACCAGACGCTGGCGAGCATCACCTTCCAGAACCTGTTCCGCATGTACAAGAAGCTGTCCGGCATGACCGGTACGGCCGATACCGAAGCCTTCGAGTTCCAGAGCATCTACGGCCTGGAAGTGGTGGTGATCCCGACCAACCGCCCGACCATCCGCAAGGACAGCCCGGACCAGGTGTTCCTGAACCGCAAGGGCAAGTTCAATGCGGTGCTGGCCGACATCGAAGAGTGCGCCAAGCGTGGCCAGCCGGTGCTGGTGGGTACCACCTCGATCGAAACCTCGGAAATGCTGTCCGAGCACCTGCGCAAGGCCGGCGTGAAGCACGAAGTGCTCAACGCCAAGCAGCATGACCGCGAAGCGACCATCGTCGCCAATGCCGGTCGTCCGGCCGCGGTCACCATCGCCACCAACATGGCCGGTCGTGGTACCGACATCGTGCTGGGCGGTTCGCTGGAAGCGGAAATCCACGAGCTGGGCGAAGGCGCGACCGACGAACAGAAGGCCGCGGTCAAGGCCGATTGGCAGAAGCGCCACGAGGCCGTCAAGGCTGCCGGCGGCCTGCACATCGTCGGCACCGAGCGCCACGAATCGCGCCGTATCGACAACCAGCTGCGTGGCCGTTCGGGCCGCCAGGGTGACCCGGGTTCGTCCCGCTTCTACCTGTCGCTGGAAGACAACCTGATGCGCATCTTCGCCTCCGACTGGGTGCAGAAGGCCATGCGCATGATGGGCATGAAGGAAGACGACGTCATCGAGGACCGCCTGGTCAGCCGCCAGATCGAGAAGGCGCAGCGCAAGGTCGAGGCCCACAACTTCGACATCCGCAAGAACCTGCTGGACTTCGACGACGTCAACAACGACCAGCGCAAGGTGATCTACGCACAGCGCGATGAACTGCTGGACGCCGAGTCGGTGAAGGACAACGTCGACGGCATCCGCGACGACGTGATCTTCGACGTGGTGGCCCGCTTCGTGCCGCCGAACTCGATCGACGAGCAGTGGGACCTGCGTGGCCTGGAAGCGACCCTGGAGTCGGACTTCGGCCTGCAGATGTCGCTGACCGACCTGGTCAAGTCGCACGAAGAGCTGGACGCCGAAGCCATCGCTGCCAAGGTGCAGGAGCGCGTCAACCAGCACTTTGCCGAGAAGGAAGCCGGTGTCGGTGAGGAAACCATGCGCGCGCTGGAGAAGCACGTGATGCTGACCGTGCTGGACCAGAGCTGGAAGGAGCACCTGGCGCGCATGGACTACCTGCGCCAGGGCATCTACCTGCGTGGTTACGCGCAGAAGCAGCCGAAGCAGGAATACAAGAAGGAAGCCTTCGAGCTGTTCTCGGACATGCTGGAGAACGTCAAGCGCGAAGTGGTGACCCTGCTGTCGCGCGTGCGCATCCGCAGCGACGAGGAAGTGCAGGCGCTGGAAGCGGCCGAACGCCAGCAGGCCGAAGCGCGCCTGAGCCAGTCGCAGTTCCAGCACCAGGACGTGGGCGGCTACAGCGCCGACGAGGAAGCCGCGCAGGTGCAGGCTGCCCAGCAGGGCATTGCACAGGCGCAGCGCGATGAGCCGAAGATCGGCCGCAACGATCCATGCCCGTGCGGCAGTGGCAAGAAGTACAAGCACTGCCACGGCCAGCTGAGCTGACCCCGAAAAGCCCCGCGAAAGCGGGGCTCTTTTTTCATGGCGGCTGTTTCGCGGGGCTGATCCGGCCCGATCCGAGATTGCGCGGGCCGCCCTGTTCTGGGCATGCTTCCCCCATGGCTCCCCCCACCCGATCGATCCACGTCGTGGCCGCCGTCATCACCGACGCCCGTGGCCGCGTGCTGCTCAACCGTCGTACCGAGAACCGCGACATGGCCGGCCTGTGGGAGTTCCCCGGCGGCAAGCGCGAATCCGGCGAGACCTCCGAGCAGGCGTTGGTTCGCGAGCTGCGCGAGGAACTGGGCATCGAAGCCGATGTCGGCGAATGGCTGATGGATGTGCCGCAGCGCTACCCGGACAAGCACCTGACCCTGGAAGTGCGCCACGTGCGCAGCTGGAAGGGGACGCCACGTGGCCGCGAGGGCCAGGCCATTACCTGGGTGGCGCCGGATAAACTTGGTCGCTATTCGATGCCACCGGCCGATCTGCCGGTGGTGGCCGCGCTGCGCCAACCCGACAGCTACCTGATCACCCCGGCGCCGGCCGATGATGAGGGCGGCATGCAGCATTGGCATGAACAGCTGCAGCGCGCGGTGGACGCGGGCCAGCAGCGCATCCAGCTGCGGTTGCCGACGGCGCATCCGCAGCGCCAGGCGATGGTCGAACAGGCCGTGCGCGCGCATCGTCGCAGCGGGGTGCAGTGGCTGCTCAACCGCGATATCGAACGCGCGCGCGTACTGGGCGTTGGGGTGCACCTGGGCAGCGAGCAGCTGCTGGAGTTGTCGCAGCGTCCGCTGCCCGAAGGCCAGCTGGTGGCTGCGTCCTGCCATGACCTGCAGCAGCTGCAGGCCGCACAGCGGTTGGGCTGCGACTTCGCCGTGCTGGGCCCGGTTCAGGCCACGGCCAGCCATCCGGATGCCGTGCCGCTGGGCTGGAACGCGTTCGCCGAGCTGCGCGCGCAGGTGTCACTGCCGATCTACGCGCTGGGTGGCATGGGCCGCGGTCACATCGCCGAAGCGCGTCGCCATGGTGGGCAGGGCATCGCCGCCATCCGCGCGCTGTGGCCGGAGTAAGGCTGCTTCGCTCGCCGGGCATGGCCCGGCGCTACCGTGTGGGATGGGGGCAGTAGATCCACGCCATGCGTGGATGGATGCTCGCGATCACAACGTGATCCAGAAACACCCGTATTGCCGTCGCAACCCCAGCACCGTCGAAGCGCGCGACGCGCTGCCGGGCAGGGTCTGCTCCAGGCGCAGGCCGATGGGATGCCGCGCCACAGAGGCCACAGGGTCGGATCCCAACGCGGCAGGGCTCTGATCCTCATCCTGCGATTGCGGCAGCGCCTGTGACGGATACACCGGCACCACGTCCACCAGGGGCCGCCGCGCCAACGATTCCAGCTGGCCGAGGATGCGCTGCGCGCCCGCATCGGAAACCGCGCCCCACAGATACAGTGAGGACAGCCGATTCACATCGTTGCTGACGATGCCGACGCGCAGCGCGTCCACCAGTTCACTCAGCCGCCGCGGGCAGCGTGCCCCCAGGGTGTCGCGCTGCAGGGTATTGCCGGCGGGCGCAGGCGGTGGCAACCGCGACCGCGCGCCCAGGCTGTCGCAGGGCCGGTCGGTGTAGACGCTTTGGCCCTGGGCATCGGTGCAGCGGTTCAGGCGTGTGGACTGTGCGTGGGCGACGCTCGACAGCACGCACAGCGGCAGCAGCAACAGCAGGAAGGAAAGCCGGATCATCCTCGCAGGGTAGCGCCGATCACGCTTGCGCGCCGTGCTTTCAGCCCTGCAGCAGCTTCAGCACCGAAGTGGTCGGCTTGGCCAGGTTCAAGGTGTAGAAGTGCAGGCCGGGTGCGCCGCCTTCGATCAGGCGCTGGCACAGCTTGGCCACCACTTCAGTGCCGAATGCACGCACCGACTCTGCATCATCGCCATAGGCCTGCATCTTGCGGCTGATCCAGCGCGGGATCTCCGCACCGCACTGTTCGGAGAAGCGGCGCAGCTGGCTGAAGTTGGCGATCGGCATGATGCCGGGCGTGATCGGTACCTGCACGCCCAGCCGCCGCACTTCGTCGACGAAATGGAAGTAGGCATCGGGGTTGAAGAAGTACTGGGTGATCGCCGCATCGGCACCGGCGTCGATCTTGGCCTTGAAATGCTTCAGGTCGGCCAGTGCGTCGGAAGCCTGCGGGTGCGTTTCGGGGTACGCGCCCACTTCGATATGGAACGCATCACCGTGCTCGGCGCGGATGAAGTCGATCAGTTCGGCGGCATAGCGCATGTCACCGGGGAAACCCATGCCCGACGGCAGATCGCCGCGCAGCGCGACCAGGCGGCGGCAGCCGATGGCGCGATACAGCTTGAGCAGCTCGCGGATTTCCTGACGGGTGCCGCCGACGCAGGACAGATGCGGTGCGGCATCGAAGCCATGGTGCTGGTTGAGGTGGCGCACGGTCTCGGAGGTATAGCTCAGGGTCGAGCCACCGGCGCCGAAGGTACACGACACGTACTCGGGACCGTAGTCCTTCAGCCTGGCCGCGGCGCGGTCCAGCTGGCTGCGCTGTTCGTCGGTCTTGGGCGGATAGAACTCGAAGCTGATGGCGGTCATGGCACGGGCGGCAGCGGCGGGTGCGGATCAGTATATCGCTTCATCAAGATGGATGTTGTCAATTTCTGCGGGCGAACATCGTCAGCCGCCTGCGACCGTTCGCCCCGGCGATCGGCCGCTGCTCCGAAATCGCCCCCCGGGTGCCGTGGCCGGCGGCACGCTGAGCCCATTCCGGCACCACCCACCTGACGAAGGAGCAGACGATGAAGATCTTCCTGGCACTCTGGTATGCAATGAAGGCCCTGGCCCGGCTGGCGATGATCGGCATGGCGATGGCCATGCTCGGCTCCGGCTCGGCGCACGCCGCCAGCGCCCCGGCGGCGGGCAAGGTGCAGGTCGAGGTGGTCGGCAAGGGCCGCCCGCTGCTGATGATTCCCGGCCTCAACAGCAGCGCCGAGGTGTGGCGCGAGACCTGCCTGGCCCTGAAGGATGTGCAGTGCCATCTGGTGCAGCTGCCCGGCTTTGCCGGTGCGCTCGCGGCCGATCCGCGCCCGGTCGAGTTCCTGCCGGCGATGCGCGGGCAGCTGCTGGCCTACCTGCATGACCAGCATCTGGGGCCGGTGGTGGTGGTTGGCCACAGCCTCGGTGGCCTGCTGGGCCTGCAGATGGCGCAGGCCGAGCCGAAGGCGGTCAGCGCGCTGGTGGTGGTTGACGCCCTGCCATTCCTGCCGGCCGCGCGTGACCCGAAGGCCACCGCTGACAGCGTGCGGCCGGTGGCCGACCAGCTGCGCAAGGGCATGCTGGCCGCCGACGCCGCGCAATGGCAGGCGCAGTTGAAGGCGGGCCTGCCGGGGATGACCCACGATACTCAGCGCCAGGCTGAACTGGGCCGCTGGGGCGAAGACAGCGATCGCCAGACCACGGCCGATGCCATGCATGCGGTGATGACCACTGACCTGCGTGACAGCATTGCCTCGATCACCGCACCGACGCTGGTGCTGGGCAGCTGGGCCGGCTACCAGCCGATGGGTGGCACCGAGGACGGCACCCGGGCGGTGTTCCAGTCGCAGTACGCGAAACTGCAGGGCGTACAGATCGCGATGAGCGCGCAGGGTTTCCACTTCCTGATGTGGGATGATCCGCGCTGGTTGCAGGAACAGGTGCAGGCCTTCCTCGACCGCCACCACTGAGTTTCAACACGCCTCGGAATGGACATGCCGGATTCCTCCTCGACGGTACGCTTCTGGCTGCTCAATGCGCTGGTATGGGCGCTCTATGGCGTTGCCGGAATCGGCCTGCGCCAAGCCTATTTCAGCGATGCCGGAAGCGCAGGCGTGTTGATCACGCTGGGCCTGGCGTTGGCCCTGTTCGGATGCAGCGGTGCCATCCGCGCGCTGGCGCTGCGTGCAGACTGGTGGGCGCGCGGAACGGCCGGGCTGTTGCTGCGGCTGGCGCTGTCGGTGGCATTGGGCGCGGCAGTGGCGCAGCTGCTGGTGAACATCGCGCTGCACTCGGCGCTGGCCTGGAACTGGGTGAGCCTGGGGCGGCAGACGGCCGACTTCAGCCCCAAGGCGCTGCTGCTCTACTGGTACACCACTGCGGTGATGCTGGCCCTGTGGGCAGCGCTTTGGGCAAGCCTGCACAGCCTGCGCCGGATACGCGGGGCGGAACTGGCCCGCCTGCGCGCCGAAGCCGAGCGCAGTGCGCTGGAACGCGATGCGCTGCGTGCACGGCTCAACCCGCACTTCATGTTCAATGCGCTGAACAACCTGCGCGCGCTGATCCTGGAAGATCCTGAGCGTGCGCGCGACATGGTCACCCGCCTGTCGCGCACGCTGCGCCAGGCGCTGGCGCACAACCGCAGCGAGCAGGTCACGCTGGCCGAGGAACTGGCGGTGGTCGACGACTACCTGGCCATCGAGGCGGTCCATTTTGAACAGCGCCTGCAGGTGCGGCAGCAGATCGATGCCGATGCCATGCAGGCGCAGCTGCCTGCGATGGCGTTGCAGCTGCTGGTGGAGAACGCGATCAAGCACGGCATCGCCAGCCGCCCCGGCGGCGGCGAGGTGCAGATCCGTGCCACGCTGGACAATGACGTGCTGCGCCTGCAGGTGGACAATCCGCTGGGCAGCGCCAACGAGCCCACCCACGGGCATGGCGTCGGCCTGGCCTACCTGCGTGCGCAGCTCGGTACGCAAGGTCGTTTCACCCTGCAGCCGGTCGGCGACCGCATGCAGGCCCTGCTGGAGATTCCGCAATGAATGGCGTGCTGCGCGTGTTGATCGTTGATGATGCGCGGCTGGCGCGGCAGGAGCTGCGCACGCTGTTGTCGGCGCTGCCGTGGGTGCAGTGCGTGGGCGAGGCCGACGATGTGCCGGCCGCGCGCGAGGCGATCGCCACGCTGGCCCCGGACCTGGTGCTGCTGGATGTGCAGATGCCCTCCGGCAGTGGCTTCGATGTTCTGGATGGGCTGGAGACGGTGCCGGCCGTGATCTTCGTTACTGCCTACGACACCTACGCGGTGCGCGCGTTCCAGGCCAATGCGCTGGACTATCTGGTGAAGCCGGTCGAGGCACCGCGCTTGTTGGAAGCGTTGCAGCGGGCGCGCCAGCGCGAGGTGGTGGCGGGCGAAACGCCGGAGCCGCGCAGCACGCTGGGCGCGCAGGACCAGGTGTTCGTGCGCGAGGGCGAACGCTGCTGGTTCGTGGCGGTCTCGGAGATCCGCCGGCTGGTGGTGGATGGCAACTACACGCGGCTGTGGTTCCGCGACCAGAACGCGTTGCTGACCCGCAGCCTGAGCGCGCTGGAAGCACGCCTGCCGCCGGATCTGTTCTTCCGTGCCAACCGCAACACGCTGGTCAACCTGCGCCGCATCCGAGGCGTGACGCCCAGCATCGCTGATGGTTATGACCTGGCGCTGGATGACGGCAGCGAGGTGGAGGTGTCGCGGCGGCAGGCGCGTGAACTGCGCGAGCGGATGGCGTTGTAGTTGCCGCTACAGCTCGGCACTGACCGGGCTGGACCGCCGGAGGCGCTTCATGCCTCGGCTGGCTGCCCCCTCAAGCGGGCCATCACCCCGCCACCGCCGTGCTGGATGACCAGTTCGAGCCCGTAGTGGCTGCACAGTCGCCGCATGATATCCAGGCCCAGGCCGTTGCCCTCGCTGCCATCACGCTTGTCGAATGGCCGCGGCTCGGGCCAGTTGCCAAGGAAGGGTGAAGCACCTGCCGTGTTGTGCACCAGTAGCTGAGCGTCCTGCCATGCAATCAGGACCTGGCCCTGCGCGGTATGCGCGAACGCATTGCCGACCAGATTGGCCAGGACTACGCGCAGGGCCGCCTCGGGCGCGCGCAGCGTGGCCCCGTCGGGCACGGTCAGCTGTACCTCGACCGGCCGTGCAGCCAGCAACGGAGACTGCTCGATGATCACCCGTTCCAGCAGCGGCACAAGTTTGACCGGCGGAGCGCCGTGGCTGGCGGTTTCCTCGCGAGCCAGCGCCAGCAGCGCCGCAATGGCCTGCTGCAGCTGCAGTGCCGAAAGACGGATATGCTGCACATGCTGGCGGCCACGCTCGGACAGGCCCGACTCGCTGGCCAACTGGCCTGCCGCACTGGAGATAACGCTCAAGGGTGTGCGCAGTTCGTGGCTGGCATCGCGCGTGAACGCGTGTTCGCGGGCAACGAAGGCAGCGACGCGTGCGGACAATCCATCCAGGGCGCGCGCGAGCACGCCAATCTCGTCATCGTCGAAACGTGCTGCCAGGCGCACGCCGGGGCCTGGTTCCGGCTGCAGCGCTTCAACCTCCTCGACCAGCGCATAGAGCGAGCGTGTGCTGCGATGGGCGAGCCAGATGCCGAGGAAGATCGCCGCGATCAGGACCAGCAGTGCTGTGCCGGCAAGCAGCATTACGACCCGATCGCGGATCGGCCGGACCACCAGTTGCGCACTGACCTCCGACACAAGCCAAGCAGGGCGGGCGCCGGCCGGGGGATCGATCCGCTTGAGATGGTAGTGCCGACCATCGACACCCGCGAACTCCGAGCGCCACGGTTCCTTTGCGAACTCGCTGCGCAGATCGTCGGGGAAGGTAGAGGGTGAACGATGCAGCTGGATTGCGGCATCGGCAGGTGTACGCCAGTCCCCTTCGAGCGCGTGCCGGGCGAGCTGAGCCCGTGCTTCACGGTCCAGTTGGGCGTTGAAGATGCTGTCTTCCACCACATACATGAACACCAGCGAGTAGGTGCCGAACACCATGGCGGTGAACAGCGCGAAGGCTGTGAATGTGATCAGCAGTCGACGGCGCAGGTGCTGGGTGGGCCGCGGTTTCATGGCGAAGCTTCCAGACGGAAGCCGACACCGTGGACGGTGCGCAGCATCTCGCCTTCGAACGGCCTGTCCAGTACCTGCCGCAACAGGTACAGATGCGAGCGCAGCGGATCGGAAGGAGGTGCTTCATCCCCCCACAGGCGTTGAACGAGCTCGCTGCGGGTGACGGTTCGCGGCCAGGCCTCGGCCAGTACGAGCAGGATGCGCTGCGGAACCTGTGCCAGCTCCAGCAGCAATCCCGCGCGCCAGGCCTGGCCGCTGCGGCGGTCGATGCTCAGCGGCCCAATCTGCAGGAGGTTCGGTTGACCCACGCGATGGCGGCGGGCGAGGGCGAGACAGCGGGCGAGCAGCTCGGCATCGTCGAAGGGCTTGACCAGATAGTCATCCGCGCCCGCAGCGAAGCCCTGCAGCTTGTCGTCGATCGCATCGCGTGCGGTCAGCATCAGGATGGGGACGTGCCGATCACTGCACTCGCGCAACCGACGGCAGACCGTCGTACCATCGGTGCCCGGCAACCCGATATCGAGCAGCAGCACATCCGGCGGTGACGCCAGCGCCAACTGCAGCCCGACGTGTCCGCCAGCGGCGAAATCGACCAGATGGCCATGCGCCTGCAGCATGTCGATGATGGCCGAGGCCAGCGGCAGGTTGTCTTCAATCAACAGCAGGCGCAGGCGCTCGGCGTCCATGGTCAGGGCTGCATGCGGGCCAGGAGAGCGTTAGCTTCGTCCAGACCGGGCTGCTTTTCCAGCACAGCCAGTACCTGCGAACGGGCCAGATCGGTCCGGCCCAGGCGCCAGTGCGCTTCTGCCATCGCGACCTGCAGCCTCGGCTCGTCCATATGCGGGCTGGCCAGCTGCATGATGGACAGCGCGTCGGCGGTTGCAGTGGCGTCCTTTGCTGCTTTCAGCTGGTAGAAACCCAGCATGCCGATCAGCTCGACGTGATGGTCGGACGGGCGCTGCGCCAGTATCTGCGCCGCCTGACCATCACGCTGCTGCAGGTGCTGCTCCACCAGCGCCATGCTGCGCTCATCGCGCCATGCCTGGCGTGCCAGTGGCACACGCCCGCTGGCGCGCACGAAGGCGTCAGCCAGTGCGGCGGTCGAGAACGGGTTCTGACCGGTCAGCAGGCGTCCATCGACTACGACCTTGGGCATCATCAGCGGTGCCTCCTGCCAGCGTGCGCCCAGCTCGCGCATGCGCGGTTCAAGCTGGAACGCGAATTCCTTCGCCCAACGTTTGCCGAACAGTGCTTCTTCCTCTTCCGTGAATCCGGTCATGGCGCGGCCTTCCACCATGGCCCGGCCATCGGGAAGGCGAACACCCGCCAGTGCGGCCGGACCATGGCATACCGCCGCGACCAGTCCTCCCTGCTGCCAGATTCCGGCAATCGTGGCATGCAGGGCCTTGTCGGCCGGAAGGTCGAACATGGCACCCTTGCCGCCGATCACCAGGACGCCCTGGTAGTCGCTGGCACGCAGTTGTGCAGTGGGCACGGTCGCGGCAAGCTTGCCCATGGCCTGGGAATCGGCAAGGACAGCTGCGTTGAAGGCCTCGGAGGGGTTGTACTTGTCAGCCTCGACGGCGCCGCCACGCGGACTTGCCACGTCGATGTCGAAGCCGTTCTGCTTGAGGATGAGCCAGGCCTGGGCGAATTCGTCCATCTCGAAGCCCGGACGGGTCTTCCCTTGGTCCCGGCCTTCGCTGCTGACGACGAGCAGCACGCGCGATGGTGCGGCAGACGCGGAAGATGGGGCCATGGCAGGGAGGAGAAGGACGGCCAGCAGGCCGGACAGCAGGGGGGAGCGGAAGCGGTTCATGCAGGACTCTCCGGGAGATGTGCGCGCACTGTGGCCGGCAAATGTGAAGCAGACTTCAAGCGCATCGACGGTTACCCTGAGGGCCAGTTCCCGTTCGTGCATGCCATGTCCATCGTCCTCACCGACTTCGCCCGTCCCCGCCTGTTCCCGCGCGTGCCGCGCGGCAACACCATCCAGGATTGCACTGCCGAGCAGTTCGAGGCACACCTCAATGCGCACGCGCCGCTGAAGGTGCTCGATGGCTACGCCCCGTTCTGCAAGCTGTTCGTCTACGAGAACTGGACCAGCACGCGTTGCCTGACGGTGCCGGTCACCGACGCCAACCGCCACCAGCTGCGCAGCGGCTACGAAGCGCGCAACCGCGAGGAACTGCCGGTACTGGTGCGCTGGTTCGAGGGGGTGGAGTCGCCGCGCGCGAACTATCTGGTGGTGATCCTGTACAGCGCCGGGCAGCTGGCGAAGGAGGGTTCACCGATCGAGGCCGACTGGGGCATCGTCGGCTGTATCTACACCGCCGAGCCCGAGGAAGTGCCGATGGCACCGATCACCATGATGCGCAATGCACTGGGCGTGGAGGAGGGCGGTTCCGGTGTGCCGCTGGATCGCGAGGCTTACCAGCGCTCCGTCGCGTTCTGGGAGAACAACGCCAACTGGCGGCCGTGAGCCCACGCTGCGGCCGGACAGTCGGCATGTGAACAGGGAAGATTGCAGCGGGACGCTACCATGGCGGTGGATCAACGCAGGGAGCACAGGGATGGATGTTCGCAGTTGGATGCCGTTCGCATGGGTCGCCGCAGGCCTGCTGGCCGCGTGTGAGGGCTCTGCAGCAAAATACGATGCAGGCGCCGCCTGTGGTGCTTTGTCCGACGTGACGCCGATCCGCGATGCCGGCGTGGGTTCACTGCAGGCGCAGGCAACGTCGGGGCGCTGCACGTTCCATGTGGAAGCGGATGACGCTGCAGCGCTTTCGCGTCAGCAGTCGTTGCTGCAGAGCGTGTCGGCGATCGCCTGTAGTGCGCCAGCCACCACCCGGCCTTCGCAAGGGGCTGCAGGCTTCGACCTACAGATGCCTGCACGTTGCCCACTCTCTTCCAGCACGCCCTTGATTGCCCGGGAAGGAGGCTGGCACCAGCGGCGACTTTCGTCGGTCCCGACGTATCCTGCGGCCGCCATGCGCGAGGCCCAGCAGGGAGGTGTCGAGCTGATGCTGCTGCTGGATGCGCAGGGCAAGACCCAGGCGATCATCCTGTCCCGATCCAGCGGCTACCCGCTGCTCGATGCGGCGGCGCTCAAGCACGCGCGTGATTGGCGTTACGAGCGTGAAGCGGCAGGCAAGGCACCAAGCATGAGCCTGATACGCGGCACGGTCACGTTCAAGCTCAACTAAGGCGTCTGCAGGGCGGGCTCGGGCTTCCACTCCCACCAGCGATAGTGGTACTCGCGCTCGGTCGCGCTCCATTGCTGCGCGCAGCAGGTGCACGTCAGCCGGTAGCATTCGCCCCAGCCGTCCTCCGCTTCGCCCCGTGCACGCAGCTGCACGTGACCTTGTTCCAGCAGCGGCTCGGGGCTGAAGAACACATAGGATGGGTAGAGCGCGCACAGGCAGCCTTCGCGTGCCTGCCAGTAGCGCAGCCGTTGCAGGGCCGCCTTCAGGTGCACCTGGTTGCTGATCAGCATGCCGCCAAGGGCGATGCCTTGGCAGCTGCGTTCGATCGTATCCACATGCGCGACCAGCGCGTCCAACGATGAGGCGCTGAACAGCCGAGCGACCGTACGCGTGGCATCGTTGATGCGCGTTGCATCGCGCGACAACAGGTCCTGCAGCAGCACATCGGCCTGTGCATCGTCGAGCCGGGGTATCGGCGCTGCAGACCACGGCCAGCGCATCAGCGTGACTTGCCGATGGCAGCGTAGTGGCCGGCAGTCAGCCGCAGCAGGTCGGCTGGTGCCAGTTCCACTTCCAGGCCGCGGCGACCGGCGCTGACATGCAGCGCGGGCAATGCCTGCGCGCTGGCGTCCAGGAAGGTGCGCAGGCGCTTCTTCTGCCCGAGTGGGCTGATGCCACCGACCAGGTAACCGGTCGCGCGCTGTGCGGCATCGGCCGCGGCCATTTCGCACTTCTTGCAGCCGGCCGCTTCGGCCAGCGCCTTCAGGTCCAGCTGGCCGGCCACCGGCACGATCGCTACCAGCAGTTCATGGGTCTCGGTGCTGGCCAGCAGGGTCTTGAACACCTGGGCCGGGTCGAGGCCGAGCTTGTCGACGGCTTCGCCGCCATAGGATTCGGCGTGAGCATCGTGCACGTAGCTGCGCACGGTGTGGGCGATCTTCTCGCGCTTGAGCAGGTTGATGGCCGGAGTCATGGGGGCATCCTAGCGCGGGGCAGGGGTGTTGCCTTGACCGAGGCTATTGTTCCCGCTCCGGTGGGGAACATCCACGCATGGCGTGGATCTACTGGGGCCGGACGATCAGTAGATCCACGCCATGCGTGGATACGTGGTGTACGGCTGCAGGCAGACGCAGAACGGGCGCCCGAAGGCGCCCGTTCCGTGTGTTGCATGCACCGGTAGTGGCGGGCGCTGGCCCGCCCCCCGCCCGCATCAGTAGCGGTAGTGGTCCGGCTTGAACGGGCCTTCCACCGGCACGCCGATGTAGTCGGCCTGTTCCTGGCTCAGGGTGGTCAGCTTCACGCCGATCTTTTCCAGGTGCAGGCGGGCCACTTCTTCGTCCAGCTTCTTCGGCAGCAGGTAGACCTTCTTCTCGTAGCTGTCCTTGTTCGCCCACAGGTCGATCTGTGCCAGGGTCTGGTTGGCGAAGCTGTTGGACATCACGAAGCTCGGGTGGCCGGTGGCGCAGCCCAGGTTCACCAGGCGGCCTTCGGCCAGCAGGAAGATCGCGTTGCCGTTCGGGAAGATGTACTTGTCCACCTGCGGCTTGATGTTGACGTGCTTGATGCCGGCGAACGACACCAGCGCATCGACCTGGATCTCGTTGTCGAAGTGGCCGATGTTGCAGACGATGGCCTGGTCCTTCATCGCGCTCAGGTGCTCGATGCGGATGATGTCCTTGTTGCCGGTGGTGGTGACGTACAGGTCGGCACGGCCCAGGGTCGATTCGATGGTGTTGACTTCATAGCCTTCCATCGCCGCCTGCAGGGCGCAGATCGGGTCGATCTCGGTGACGATCACGCGCGCGCCGTAGGCACGCAGCGAGGCCGCGCAGCCCTTGCCGACGTCGCCGTAGCCGCAGACCACGGCCACCTTGCCGGCCAGCATCACGTCCATCGCGCGCTTCAGGCCATCGGCCAGCGACTCGCGGCAGCCGTACAGGTTGTCGAACTTGCTCTTGGTGACCGAGTCGTTGACGTTGATCGCCGGGATCAGCAGGGTGCCGGCCTGGGCCAGCTGGTACAGGCGGTGCACGCCGGTGGTGGTCTCTTCGGAGACGCCCTTCCAGTCCTTGACCACGCGGCCCCAGTAACCCGGGCGCTCCTTGGCGACGCGCTTGAGCAGGTTCTTGATGACCTGTTCTTCGTGCGAGGCAGAGGCGGTGTTGACCCAGTCGCTGCCGTTTTCCAGCTCGTAGCCCTTGTGGATCAGCAGGGTCACGTCACCACCGTCGTCGACCACCAGCTCCGGGCCGGTCAGGGTGCCGTCGGCCAGGGTGAAGGTCAGCGCGTCCAGGGTGCAGTCCCAGTACTCTTCCAGGGTCTCGCCCTTCCAGGCGAACACCGGGGTGCCGGTGGCGGCAATGGCGGCAGCGGCGTGGTCCTGGGTCGAGAAGATGTTGCACGAGGCCCAGCGCACGTCGGCACCGATGTCCTTCAGGGTCTCGATCAGCACGGCGGTCTGGATGGTCATGTGCAGCGAGCCGGTCACGCGCACGCCCTTCAGCGGCAGCTCGGCCTGGTACTTGCGGCGGATCGACATCAGGCCCGGCATTTCGTGCTCGGCGATGTCCAGTTCCTTGCGGCCCCAGTCGGCCAGCGTGATGTCGCGGATCTTGTAATCACCTTCGGTGGAGAAGGTCTTGGCAACAGCGTTCATTCGTGTGCTCCGGTTGTGGACGAGCGGATGCTCGCATCTAGCCGGGCGCCGTTGTTACAAAGCCACCTTACCGAGCCTGGCCGGGCCTCGTGGGATCCGGTCGCAGCGCCCCTCGGCAGGGGAGAACCCCCATTATATCGCGGCCCCGACGTGACATCCGGATGACCCAACCATCGGCAGATGGGGCCGCGTGCACGGCCTGTTAAGGTCGGTGTTTTCACGCATCACACAGGTGGAACGATGAGCATGCACGCGCGCCGTACTCGGCGCTGGACCGGCCTGGTCCTGTCGATGGGACTGCTGGCGGTGGCCCCGCTGGCCTGGGCCGCAGCGCCGCAGCCGGTGGCCGCACAGGCCCAGGGCGTCAACGGCTACGAACTGCCGTCGGCCGCGCTGCAGGCGGTGGTGGACGCGCCGCGCGCGCCCTCGCTGTACCTGTCGCCACGCCGCGATGTCGCCGCGATGATGCAGATGCCGTCGCTGCCGTCGATCCAGGTGGTGGCGCAGCCGGAACTGAAGCTGGCCGGCCTGCGCATCAACCCGCGCACCTTCTCCGACAGCCGCTTCAGCTTCGGCGAGAAGCTGTGGCTGATGAACGTGGCCGACGGCAAGGAACGGCAGATCAGCGGCCTGCCGGCCAAGCTGTCGATCGCCAGCGTGATGTGGTCGCCGGACCAGAAGTGGCTGGCCTTCAACCAGGTCGACGCCGCCAGCGGCGCCAATGAACTGTGGCTGGTGGATGTGGCCGGCGGCAGCGCCCGTCGTCTGGTCGCCGGCCTGAACACGGTGATCGGCAGTGGCTACCAGTGGCTGCCGGACAGCCGCGGCCTGGTGGTGTTCACCCGTCCGGCCAACCTTGGTGCGGCCCCGTCCGCTGACGGCATTCCGACCGGCCCGGCCGTGCAGCAGACCAGCCAGGGCGGCGGCGTGGTGTCGATCCGTACCTACCAGGACCTGCTGAAGAACGAGGCCGACGCGCGCCAGTTCGATTACTACGCCACCACCCAGCCGATGGAAGTCAGCCTGGATGGCAACACCCGCGCGATCGGCGCAGCTGGCATCTTCATGGGCTTTGCGGTGTCGCCGGATGGCCGCTTCGTGCTGCGCCAGCCGGTGCAGCGGCCGTATTCCTACGTGGTGCCGGTGAGCAGTTTCCCGCGTCGCATTGAAGTGATCGACCGTGCCAGCGGCAAGCTGGTGCACACCGTGGCCGTGCGTCCGCTGGTGGAAGGTTTGCCGACCGGCAACGACGCTGAAGTGACCGGCGTGCGCGATATCAGCTGGCGTGGTGATGCCGACGCAACGCTGGTCTGGGCCGAAGCCCAGGACGGCGGCGACCCGAACAGGGACGCCAAGGTGCGCGATGCGGTGCTGATGCAGGCTGCGCCGTTCGACAAGCCGCCGGTCACGTTGGCCCAGCTCGGCAGCCGTCTGGTGGGCATCAACTGGGGCCGTGGCGACCTGGCCCTGCTGACCGAGTCGTGGTGGAAGACGCGCAAGACCAGGACCTGGCTGATCGCCCCGGACAATGCCGGCGCCGAGCCGCGCCTGCTGTGGGATCGCGACGGGCAGGACCGCTATTCCGATCCGGGCCGGCCGCTGTTGTCCAGCGACGACCGCGGCCGCTCGCTGCTGCAGACCAGCGCCGATGGCAGCAGCCTGTATCTGGCCGGTGCCGGTGCATCGCCGGAAGGCGATCGTCCGTTCGTGGACCGCTTCGACGTTGCCACGGGCAAGGCCACCCGCCTGTTCCACTCGCAGGCGCCGAGCTATGCGCTGCCGGTGGCGTTGCTGGACGACCAGGCCAGCTCGCTGCTGCTGAGCCGCGAGAGCCCGGATGAGCCGGCCAACTTCTACGTGCAGTCGCTGGTCGATGCCGGCGCTGCGCCGCGTGCGCTGACCCACTTCGCGCATCCGCTGCCGCAGCTGAAGGGCGTGCAGAAGGAGCAGATCCGCTACAAGCGCAAGGATGGCGTCGACCTGACCGCAACCCTGCTGCTGCCGCCGGGCTACGACCCGAAGCGCGACGGCCCGCGCCCGCTGCTGATGTGGGCCTACCCGGGTGAGTTCAAGAGTGCGGCCGCGGCCAGCCAGGTGACCGATTCGCCGTACCGCTTCAATGCGGTCAGCTACTGGGGCCCGCAGGCGTTCCTGGCCAAGGGGTATGTGGTGCTGGCCAGCCCGTCGATGCCGATCATCGGCGAGGGCGACAAGGAGCCGAACGACACCTACATCGAACAGTTGGTGGCCAACGCCCAGGCAGCCGTGGATGAAGTGGTGCGCCGTGGCGTGACCGATCGCGATCACATCGCCATTGGTGGCCATTCCTACGGTGCGTTCATGACCGCCAACCTGCTGGCGCATACGCGCCTGTTCAAGGCGGGCATCGCGCGCAGCGGCGCCTACAACCGCACGCTTACGCCGTTCGGCTTCCAGGCCGAGGAGCGCAACTACTGGCAGGCGCAGGACGTCTACCAGAAGATGGCGCCGTTCAACTACGCCGACAGGATCAAGGATCCGATCCTCTTCATCCACGGTGTGGACGACAACAACTCCGGCACGTTCCCGATGCAGAGCGAGCGCATGTTCGCCGCGGTGAAGGGCCTGGGTGGCACCGCGCGTCTGGTGATGCTGCCGAACGAATCGCATGCCTACCGTGCACGCGAGTCGATCATGACCATGCTGGCCGAAAGCGAGCGCTGGCTGGAACAGACCATCGGCCCGGCCGAGCAGGGCAAGGCGAAGAAGAAGCGCTGACGTGACCCGGTAGTGGGGGGGGGGGGGGGGGGGCGGCCGCCTGCGCACAGCCCCCCCCGGGAGAGGGGGCGGCCGGGCCCCGCCCCAACCCGCA
>NZ_JBDJKU010000073.1:0-18869 GCF_039673015.1 Stenotrophomonas sp. TWI1409 | reverse complement strand
CGGTTCCGTCGCCTTGGTTCGCGCGGGCCGCGGCCCGCCTGCCCGGTGGGCCCCCAACCACCAGGGGGGGGCCGGCCCGCGGCCGGCACTACCGCATCACGCCGCGCGTTCGCTGCGCCCGCCGTGGAACTGCTCTTCCTCGGTCGAACCGGTCAATGCGGTGGTCGACGACTGGCCCTGTTGGATCGCCTGGGTCACCGCATCGAAGTAGCCGGTGCCAACCTCACGCTGATGCTTGACCGCAGTGAAGCCGCGCTCTGCCGCCTCGAACTCGGCTTCCTGCAGTTCCACGAACGCGCTCATCTGTCGACGTGCATAGCCGTGGGCCAGATTGAACATGCCGTAGTTCAATGCATGGAAGCCGGCCAGGGTGATGAACTGGAACTTGTAGCCGTAGCTGCCCAGCTCGCGCTGGAACTTGGCGATGGTGGCGTCGTCCAGGTTCTTCTTCCAGTTGAAGCTGGGCGAGCAGTTGTAGGCCAGCAGCTTGCCCGGGAACTTCGCATGGATCGCCTCGGCGAACTTGCGTGCAAACTCCAGGTCCGGCTTGCCGGTCTCGCACCACACCAGGTCGGCGTAGGGCGCATAGGCCAGGCCACGGCTGATCGCCTGGTCCAGGCCGTTGCGGGTCTTGTAGAAGCCTTCCACGGTGCGCTCGCCGGTGGCGAATGGCTTGTCGTTGCCATCGATGTCGCTGGTCAGCAGATCCGCGGCCTCGGCATCGGTACGCGCCACCAGCAGGGTCGGCACGCCCAGCACGTCGGCGGCCAGGCGCGCGGCGTTGAGCTTCTCGATGGCCTCGCGGGTCGGCACCAGCACCTTGCCGCCCATGTGGCCGCACTTCTTCACCGAGGCCAGCTGGTCTTCGAAGTGCACGCCAGCGGCACCGGCCTCGATCATCGCCTTCATCAGTTCGAACGCATTGAGCACGCCGCCGAAACCGGCTTCCGCATCGGCCACGATCGGCTGCAGGAAGTCGATGTCGTCCTTGCCTTCGGCGTGGTGCAGCTGGTCGGCGCGCAGCAGCGTGTTGTTGATGCGCTTGACTACCGCCGGCACCGAATCGGCCGGGTACAGCGACTGGTCCGGGTACATCTGCCCGGCCAGGTTGGCGTCGGCCGCCACCTGCCAGCCAGACAGGTAGATCGCCTTCAGCCCGGCCTTGACCTGCTGCATGGCCTGGTTGCCGGTCAATGCACCCAGCGCGTTGACGAACTCGCGCTCATGCAGCGACACCCACAGCTTCTCCGCACCCAGGCGGGCCAGCGAATGCTCGATGTGGACGGTGCCGCGCAGGCGCACCACGTCAGCGGCGCTGTAGTTGCGCTGGATGCCTTCCCAACGCGGGTTGGTATCCCAGTCGTGCTGGATCTGTTCGGCAGTGGGCAGCTTGCTCATGTCTTTCTCCAGTTCGGTTCGTGCGTGCAGCGGGGAGGGAAACGGCAGGAAACGCGGTCGGCGATCAGTCGATGCGCGCGTAGGCCGGCAGGGTCAGGAAATCGGTGAGCTCTTCGCTGCGGCTCAGTTCGCCGAGCAGGGCGATGGCCTCGCCGATGCGTGCACCACCGGGCAGCGCGGCGGTATCGCCCAGCCGTGCCGGCAGCTGCGAGAGGGTGGAATCCAGCAGCGCCAGGTCGATCGCAGTGCCATCGTCCAGCTGCTGGCCCGGCGTATGCAGCCACTGCCACAGCTGGCTGCGGCTGATCTCGGCGGTGGCCGCGTCCTCCATCAGGTGGTGGATCGGCACGCAGCCGTTGCCATCCAGCCACGCCGCCAGATAGCGCACGCAGACTTCCACGTTGCCCTCAAAGCCGGCACGGGTGATGGTGCCCGGCGGCCGCGCGATCAGTTCGTCGCGGCCGACGCGCACATCCTGGCGCAGCACGCTGTGCTGGTTCGCGGTGGGCATGTGTTCGTCGAAGATCGCCATCGCCACCGGAATCAGCGCCGGGTGCGCCACCCAGGTACCGTCGTGGCCGGCAGTGACCTCGCGCAGCTTGTCAGCACGCACGCGGGCCATCGCCTGCTCGTTGGCAGCGGCATCGTTGTTGATCGGAATCTGCGCAGCCATGCCGCCCATCGCATGCGCACCGCGGCGATGGCAGGTCTGGATCAACAGCTCCGAGTACGCCTTCAGGAACGGCTGGGTCATGGTCACCTGGCCGCGTTCGGGCAGCACGCGGTCGGCATGGCGGCGGAAGGTCTTCAGGTACGAGAAGATGTAGTCCCAGCGCCCGCAGTTCAGGCCGACGATGCGGTCACGCAGCGCGTGCAGGATCTCGTCCATCTCGAACACCGCCGGCAGCGTTTCGATCAGCACGGTCACCTTGATCTGGCCGTGCGGCAGGCCGAGCATGCCTTCGATGTGCGACAGCGCGGTCTCCCACAGCGCCGCCTCTTCCATGCTCTGCAGCTTGGGCAGGTAGAAGTACGGGCCGCGATCCTTGGCCTGCAGGGTGCGGGCGTTGTGGAAGGCGAACACCGCCGCGTCGAACAGGCCACCAGCGATGAACTGGCCATCGATGCGCACGTGCTTCTCGTCCAGGTGCCAGCCGCGCGGGCGCACGATCAGCACCGCCTGTTCGTCGAACGGGCGCAGGGCGTAGTGCTTTCCATTGGGTGCGGTGTATTCGAGATCGCCACGCACCGCGGCGGCCAGCGACTGCTGCCCGGCCAGCAGGTTGCGCCAGGTCGGCGAGGTCGAATCCTCGAAGTCGGCCATGAATACCTTGGCGCCGGAGTTCAGCGCGTTGATGACCATCTTCGGGTCGGTCGGGCCGGTGATCTCGACGCGACGGTCCTGCAGCGCGGTCGGCAGCGGGGCAACACGCCAGTCGCCGCTGCGGATCGCGGTGGTGTCTTCGCGGAAGTCCGGCAGGCCGCCCTGGTCGAAGAACGCCTGACGCTCCCGACGGGCCTGCAGCCGTGCCTGCCGGCCCGGTTCCACCGCGCGGTGCAGCGACACCAGCAGGGCCAGCAGCGGCGCCGGCAGCAGGGTGTCCTGGCCGGCCACGCGGGTCGCCAGGGCGATACCGGGGGTGGCCTTGGCGGCAAGGGTGGGAACAGCGGAAGCGACGGCGGACATGGGGCGACTCCAGCGGTGGGGGAACGCCTCCACGGTGCCGTTGGCGCCAAGTATTTGGCAAAACAGTTTTTGCAATGCTCTACATAATTTGTGCTAATACTTGTGACGCCATGACCACGCGCCCTTCGCCAAGTCCTCGTTTTTCCTACAAATCCGACCGGTTGAAGCCGCTGCGCGCGTTCTGCCAGACGGTGCGTCTGGGCTCGGTCTCACGTGCGGCTGAGGCGCTTTTCGTCAGCCAGCCGGCCATCAGCCTGCAGCTGCAGGCGCTGGAGCGTGAGCTGGGGGTACCCCTGTTCGAGCGCAGCGGGCGCCGCCTGGTGCCCAGCCGCGAGGGCCAGCTGCTCTACGAAATGGCACAGCCGCTGGTGGAGAACCTGGACGGGCTGGAGGCGCGCTTCCGCGACAAGGTGCGCGGCCTGGACGCGGGCGAGCTGAACATCGCCGCCAACAGTTCAACCATCCTGTATTTGCTGCCGAAGATCGTCGAACGCTTCCGCCTGCACCATCCGGACGTGCGCCTGACCCTGCACAACGCGATCAGTGCCGATGGCACCGACCTGCTGCGCGAGGATGCCGCCGACCTGGCGATCGGCTCGATGACTGATGTGCCGGCCGATCTCAGCTACGCACCGGCCTACCGTTTCGAGCAGGTGCTGATCGCCCCGCACGACCATCCGCTGGCCAGCGGTGGCGAGCTGGAACTGGCCGACATCGCGCGTTTTCCGCTGGTGCTGCCACCGAAGCGGCAGATCACCTACCGCCTGGTCGACCAGGTATTCCAGCGCCACCGCATCGCCTACACCGTGGCATTGGAAGTGGGTGGCTGGGAGGTGATCAAGCAGTACGTGGCGATGGGCATGGGCATTTCCATCGTGCCGGCGCTGTGCCTGAACGAGGCCGACCGCGAGCGGCTGGCGGCGCGGTCGATGAAGCGCTGGTTCCCGGAACGCAGTTACGGGGTGATCGTGCGGCGTGGCAAGGCGCTGTCGGCGCAGGCGCGGGCGTTTGTGGAGCTGATCCAGCCGGAGTTGTTCAGTCCGCGCGACTACGACCAGAGCGGGCATTCCGAGCGGTGAGGGTGTGCGGCAGGGCTGCGCCCTGCACCTGCCGAATCAACGTCAACGTCAACGTCAAAAGCGGGCGTTCCGTGGGATGGCGGGGTGGATCCGGTTGCGGGGGACGCTGCAGGTACGTCCATGTAAGCTCGGTCGCCGCATCCATGCGGCTCACGCCCCCGCAACCGGACCCACCCCGCCTTCGACAGTTGGCCGCGATCTGTCGGGGTCGGATCCCGTTGCTGCGCAACGGGCTCTGACCCCATTTCCGGCTGACGATGAATAAACTGGCGCCATGTCCATCGAACTCCGCCATCTGCGTTACTTCCTTGCCGTCGCCGACACGCTGCACTTCGGCCAGGCGGCGGAGCGGCTGGGCATGTCGCAGCCGCCGCTCAGCCAGCAGATCCGCCAGCTGGAAGACCTGATCGGTGCGCGCCTGTTCGTACGCAGCCACCGTCGTGTGCAGCTGACGCCGGCGGGCGAGCTGCTGCAGGAACGTGCACGGGCCATCGTGCAGCAGGTGGAAACGGCGGTGGACGAGGTACAGCGTGCGCAGCGCGGTGAGCAGGGTGAGCTGCGCATCGGATTGACCCGCGCCACGCCGCTGTCACCGCAGATTCCGCGTTCAATCCTGCAGTACCGCCAACGCTATCCGCAGGTGCGGCTGCAGCTGAGCGAGATGAACACCCTACAGCAGATCGATGCACTGCTCGATGGCCGCCTGGACGTGGGCATCATCCGCAAGCGCGCGTTGCCGCCGGAACTGGTGGCGCACAGCCTGTTCGTCGATCCGCTGGCGTTGATCGTGCATGCCGACCATCCTGCCCTGCGCAGACTGTCGAAGCAGGGCACGTTGTCGCTGCGCGACTTCGCGCAGGAACCGTTCGTGGCGTTCCGCCGCAGTGCCGGTGCCGGCATCCACGACCACATGATCGCGCTGTGTGCGGCGGCGGGATTCACCCCGCGCATCGTGCAGGAGGCGGGCGAGGCATCGACGCTGATCAGTCTGGCCGCCGCAGGCCTGGGCGCAGCGATCCTGCCGTCGTCGTGCGACCACATCCGGGTGGAAGGCGCGCGCTTCGTGGCGATGGCCGATACCGGGGCGCATTCGGAAGTGCAGCTGGCATGGCACCGCGAAGGGGTGACACCGCTGATCCGCAATTTTGCTGGGCTGCTGCGCGAGGCGTTCGCGGAGGGGTGAGGGTGCAACCCACCCGGTAGTGGCCAACCTTGGTTGGCCCACGGCCACAGCGCCGACCAAGGTCGGCATCTACCAGAGCAGGATCACGCCGTCAGCGGCTGCTGGGCGCGCTGCTGCAGCGCCCACACAATACCTCCGCCGATCAGGGTCAACACGGCAGCGAACACGCACACGCCCAGCCAGTCCCACGCCGCATAGGCCAGGCCGCCGACAGCACCGAGCACGCTGGAACCCAGATAGTAGGCAAACAGATACAGCGCCGAGGCTTCCGCGCGCATTGCACCTGCGCGGCTGCCGACCCAGCTGCTGGCCACCGAATGGCCGCCGAAGAACCCAAACGTGACCAGCGCGATACCGAGTGCCATCGCGCTCAGCCACGGCATCGCCAGCAGCACGATGCCGGCACCGATCAACGCGAACGAGATCGACAGGATGCGGCCGCGACCGTAGCGCGTGGCCTGCTGGCCCATCCACGCCGAACTGAAGGTACCCACCAGGTACACGCTGAAGATCAGCCCGACCACGGTCTGGCTGAGGTGGTACGGCGGCGCCAGCAGGTGATACCCGAGGTAGTTGTAGAGGGTGACGAACACGCCCATCAGCACGAACGAGGTGGCGAACAGCCACGGCAGGCCCGGGTCGGCGAACAGCGTGCGCCAGCGCGACGGCAATTGGCGCAGGCCATCGCGGCGCGGGTGGAAGTGGCGCGACGGCGGCAGCTGCAGCCACAGCAGCACGGTACTGGCGATGGCGATGATCGAAACCACGCCGATGCCCCAGCGCCAGCCCCAGTGGTCGGCGATGATGCCGGCCAGCAGGCGCCCGCTCATGCCACCGATGGCGTTGCCGCCGATGTACAGGCCCATCGCCAGGCCCAGCGCGCGGCTGTCCATTTCCTCGACCAGGTAGGTCATCGCCACTGCCGGCACGCCGCTCAACGCCAGGCCGAGCAGGGTGCGCAGTACCAGCAGCGTGGTCCAGTCATCCACCAGTGCCGTGCACAGCGACAGCGTGGCCGAGGCCAGCAGCGCGGCGATCATCAAAGGACGGCGGCCGACCGCATCGGAGAGCAGGCCGGCCAGCAGCATCGCCACTGCCAGCGTGCCGGTGGTCAACGACAGCGACATCGCGCTGCCGGCGGCGGACACGCCGAAATGACGGCTGAACTCCGGCAGCAGCGGCTGCACCGTGTAGAGCAGGCCGAAGGTGGAGAAACCGGCCAGGAACAACGCGAGCGCGGTGCGGCGGAAGGCCGGTGTGCCCTGCTGGATGCGGGTCTCGGCGATGGGATCGACAGTGGGGGGGCGGCGTTCGACGGCCGCCGCAGTTTCGCCAGTCATGGAATCGAAGGGCCGGTGGGGACGGCCGGGCGTGGGAGGGAACGGGCCTCAGACTAGGCCCGTCCATCCAGTCGATCCATAACCTGATAAGTCAGGATTGATACTCAAGAAGTATCAATTCAGCTTACAGGCGCTGCCACTCGAAACCGTCGCCGCGGCGGTAGTACACCGCCACCGCACGGCCGTAGACCTTGTCGGCATCTACGAAGCCGAAGAAGCGGCCATCGAAGCTGTTGCCACGGTGGTCACCCAACACCAGCACCTTGCCGGCCGGTACCACCAGGTCGGCGATGTCCGGGCCGCCCCCCATGTCCAGATCGAGGCTGGCACGGCGTTCACCGAAGGCTTCCACATCCTGCAGGTCGGCGGTCTGCAGCGGCTGGCCGTTGATGCTCAGATGGCCTTCGCGCAGCTGCACATGATCACCGGCCACTGCAGCCACGCGCTTGATCAGGCGGGTGCCGTCGGCCGGCGAGTCGAATACCGCCACTTCGCCGCGCTGCGGGGTGCCGGTCGCCATCAGTTCCTTGCCGGTAAACGGCAGGCGCAGGCCATAGGCGCGCATGTCCACCACCACCCGGTCGCCGGGCTGCAGGGTCGGCTGCATCGAGCCGCTGGGCACCACGTAGTGGTTGGCGAGGGTATCGCGGGCGGCGGCGAGCAGGCCAAGCATCACCAGCAACGGCAGCGCCTCCTTCTTCAGCCAGACCAGCGCGCGTTCGGAAAACGGGGGGCGGGCAACAGCATCCATGACAGGCTCCGAGCAAGTGGTAGCGCTATCAGACCACATCCGGGCGCAGGAGGTTCCCGGTAGCGCCGGACACGGGTTACGCAGGTTTTACGCCCCGGCCCGGGCGCGGGCATCGCACCTTTACGGCCACCGCGCGCATCGTGTGCCCACCGCGCCACAGGGCGCATTCCGCAAGGTGTTGTATGACCCTCCTGGTGATCCGCCACGCATCTTCGTCGGCGCCGCGTCCGCAGCTGCCGGCGCAGCTGGCCGGCCATCGCGTGCTGTGCAGCGACTGCGCCAGCCTGTCTGAAGTGCGCCAGTGCCTGTGCCAGCCGCAGGCGCGCTCGGCCGACTGGGTGCTGCTGGATGTCGGCGTGGCCGACGAGGCGCAATGGCAGGCCGAGGGCGGCGCGCTGCAGGCGGCGCTGGAACGGTTGCCGGCGCAGTACATCGAACTGCAGTCACCCAGCGAACCCGGCCTGGATGCGCGCCTGCGCCTGCAGCATGGTCCTGCTGCGGTGGTGGTGGACCAGCGCAGCCAGCAGGCGGGGTATCCATTGTCGCTGGCCATTGTCGGCCGCCGTCTGGCACAGGAGGGCTGAGCCATGTCGATCTTCATCATCCGTGGCCCGGAAGCGGCCGGTGCGCTGATCCGCACGGCAATGCCGTTGCCGGCACCGGTACTCAAGTCACTGGTGCATCGTGCGATCGACGCCGGCACCAGCGTGGCGATCCGTGCCTGTGGTTCGGAACAGGAACTGCTGGACGCGCTGCGCGTGGCCGACCACAGTCGCGGCGAGGTGACCCTGCTGGATCCGGGTGCGTGTGCCAACAGCCTGCGCCTGCAGCGCCTGCTGCCCTACCTGCACAACGCCTATGTGGAAGTGCATGACGACGGTGCAGTGGCCGAGCCGTGCCTGCCGGCCGGTGTCGGCCAGCGCCTGGGCATCGCCGCTGGTTACGGCGCGCAGAGCTATGTGCTGGCGCTGGATATCGCGCTGGATCACCTGGGCCTGGCCGAGCAGGCGAACCGGGTGCACGTGGGGACGTAACGTTGTTTGTAGAGTCGAGCCATGCTCGACTGGTTTTTCATCGAAAGGCAGCCGAGCATGGCTCGGCTCTACAAGGGCGGGAATCGCAGCCGAGCGTAGGCTCGGCTCTACAGAAGAATGTCGAGCAAGCTCGACGCTACAGAAAGAAAAACGGCGGGGTTGCCCCCGCCGTTTTCGCTTTCTTATTTCAGCCCGCGGAACTTCAGCAGCGGTTCCACCGACGGGTCCTTGCCGCGGAAATCGCGGTACAGGGTCGACAGCTCCACGCTGTTGCCGCGCGAGAGGATCTTGTCGCGGAACTCCTGGCCGTTGGCCGCGGTCAGGCCACCGTGTTCGGTGAACCACTGGTAGGCGTCATGGTCCAGCACTTCGGCCCAGAAGTAGGCGTAGTAACCGGCCGAGTAACCGCCACCCCAGATGTGATCGAAGTAGGTGGTGCGGTAACGCGGCGGCACCTGCGGCAGGTCGACCTTGAACTTCTTCAGCGCGCTGGCTTCAAAGGCGCCGACATCCTGCAGCGGCGCATCGGCCTTCTGCGTATGCCAGGCCAGGTCGAGCAGCGCGGCCGACAGGTACTCGGTGGTCGCGTAGCCCTGGTTGAAGCTGCGTGCCTTGAGGATCTTGTCGACCAGTTCCTGCGGCATCGCCTCGCCGGTCTTGTAGTGCTTGGCGTAGTTGGCGAACACCTTCGGATCCAGCGCCCAGTGCTCGTTGAACTGCGACGGGAACTCGACGAAATCACGCGAGGTGGCGGTACCGGCGATCGACGGGTACTTCACGTTCGAGAACATGCCGTGCAGCGCATGGCCGAACTCATGGAACATCGTGGTCACGTCGTCGAAGCTGATCAGCGCAGGCTGGCCGGCGGCCGGCTTGGTGAAGTTGCAGACGTTGTAGACCACCGGCTTGGCACCGGTCAGGCCGTCCTGCTCGACGAACACGTCCATCCAGGCGCCGCCGGACTTGCTGTCACGCTTGAAGTAGTCGGTGTAGAACAGGGCCAGCGAGGTGCCGTCCTTGTCGAACACTTCGTACACCTTCATGTCCGGGTTGTAGGTCGGAATGTCGGTACGCGGCTTGAAGGTGATGCCGTACAGCTGGGTGGCGGCGTAGAAGACGCCGTTCTGCAGCACGTTGTCCAGTTCGAAGTACGGCTTGATCTGCGACTCGTCCAGATCGTACTTGGCCTTGCGCACCTGCTCGGCGTAGAAGTCCCAGTCCGAGGCAGCGACCTGGAAACCACCCTTCTGCGCGTCGATCACCTTCTGGATCTCGCCGGCCTCGGCGCGCGCCTTGGCGGTGGCGGCCGGCACGGTGTCGGTCAGCAGCTTGAGCGCGGCGGCCGGGGTCTTGGCCATCTGGTCGCCCAGCTGGTAGTCGGCGAAGGTGTCAAAGCCGAGCAGCTTGGCCTTCTGCGCACGCAGCTGGGCCAGGCGCTGCACGGTCTGCCGGGTGTCGTTGGCATCGCCACGCTCGGCGCGGGTTTCCGAAGCCTTCAGCACGGCGGCACGCTGGTCGCGGTCGCTCAGCGAGCCGAGCACCGGCTGCTGGGTGGTGTTCTGCAGCGGCAGCAGGAACTTGCCATCCAGCTTGCGGTCCTTGGCGGCGTTGGCAGCGTTGTTGATCGCATTCTCGTCCAGGCCGGCCAGCTTGGCCTTGTCGTCGACCACGACGGCCGCTGCGGCGGTGGCGGCCACCAGACGGGTGTGGAACTGGGTGGAAAGGGTGGTTTCTTCCACGTTGAGCTTGCGCAGGCTCGCCTTGTCGGCGTCGGACAGCTGCGCACCGGCGCGCACCAGACCGTCGTAGTAGTGCTCGACCAGGCGCTTCTGCACCGGGTCCAGCTCCAGCGTGTCACGCTGGTCGTACAGCGACTTCACGCGCGCGAACAGCTTCGGATCGAGGTTGATCTCGTCCTGGTGCGCGGCCAGCTTCGGCGCCACGTCTTCCTGGATCTTCTGGCGCGCATCGTTGGTATCGGCCTGGACCAGGCCGAAGAAGATGCGCGACACGCGATTCAGCGTCTCGCCGCTGCGCTCCATCGCCACGATGGTGTTGTCGAAGGTGGCCGGCTCGCTGCTGTCAGCGATCTTGCGCACGTCGGCCAGGTGCTGGCGCATGCCTTCTTCGAACGCCGGCAGGTAGTCGCTGTCCTTGATCTTGTCGAACTGCGGCGCCTGGAACGGCAGCGTGCTGGCGCTCAGCAGCGGATTGGTGGAGGCTTCGGCCGGCTGCTGGGCCGGGGCTTTCTGGGCATCGGACACGGGGGTGGACTCCTTGCCGGAACAGGCCGCCAGCGCCAGGCTGATGGCGGCGGCCAGGACTACGGTACGCGACATGTAAAACACTCCTTGGGCAGACGGTACGGGATACCAGCCGTCCACCCTACTCCTGTCGCGCTCGCCCGGCATGTGCCGGACGTGGCGTCTATGCGGCGGCCTGCGGCCGGCTCAGACCGTACCGCGGGTCTTGCCGATCCAGGGCCGGTAGAACTCGCGGATGGCGGCCATGTCGGCGGCGTCATCGCCGGTCGGCGTGAACAGCGGACCGATGCCGATAGTCTTCTCCGGGTAGTGGAAATACGCGGCCAGGATCGGCACGTCGGCCATCCGCGCGATCTTCAGGAAGCCGGCCTTCCAGTCCTTCACGGCCTTGCGGGTGCCCTCGGGCGTGATGGCAAACCACATCTTCTCGTTGTTGCGCAGCAGGTCCACGGCCTGGCCGACGGTGCCCTGCGGCGAGCTGCGGTCCAGCGGGATCACACCCAGCTTGTGCAGCAGCGGGCCGAGCGGCCACCAGAACAGCGATGCCTTGCCCAGCACCTTCACCTTCATGCCCAGCGCGATCTTCGCGGCCATGCCCCACAGGCCGTCCCAGTTGGACGAATGCGGGGCGATGATGAAGACCAGCCTGGGGATGTCAGGCAGGGTACCGGTCACCTTCCAGCCGCCCATGCGCAGGGTGCAGCGCGCCAGCCAGCGCAGGAAGGCGTTGGGTTTGACCTGCGGCATCTGCGGCGGCACGGCCGGCAGCAACGAAGTCGGGTTGTTCAAGCAATCACTCCCAGTCACGTGATGAGCGCCCGCGCTTGATCTGCGCGCGCCCGCGTTTGGCGTCCAGACGACGCAGTTTCGACCCGAGGGTCGGCTTGGTGGTCTTGCGCGGCTTGGGCACGCTCAGCCCGGCCTGGATGAAGGCCGCCAGCCGATCGCGCGCATCCTCGCGATTGCGATCCTGGGTCCGGAAACGTTGCGCGTCGATGACCAGCACGCCTTCGCCGGTCATGCGCCGGTCACGCCGCGCCAGCAGGCGCGCGCGCAACGGTTCGGGCAACGAGGGCGAGTTGGCCACATCGAAACGCAGTTCCACCGCGGTGGAGACCTTGTTGACGTTCTGGCCACCGGCGCCACTGGCACGCACGAACCGCTCGACGATCTCGCCGTCGGGGATTTCAAGCTGCGCGCTGATGGTGACCGGTCCACTGCCCATCCGCGCATTGTAGCGGCAGCCACGCACCGGAGTGCGGCATCGCGCCCCGTATGCCGCCGATCAGGTACCGAACACGCCGCCTTCGCCTTGGCTGCGGGTATGCTGGCCGTCCCATGTACTGCAGGAAGCCCCGCATGACCCGCACCGTACCCGCCCTGCCGTCCCTGCTGCGCCGCGCTGCCCTGCTGCTGGCGCTGGCCGTGGCGAGCGTTCCGGCCCTGGCCGCGCCGCCGACCGATGGCGACATCAACCGCCTGCTGTCGGCCTCGCGCGCGCAGAGCATGATCGACACCATGCTGCCGCAGATCGAGGCGATGCAGCAGCAGCAGTTCCAGCAGGTGGCCGCGCAGCGCCAGCTCAATGCCCAGCAGCAGGAACAGCTGAAGCGGATCCAGGCGCGGACCAGCCAGACCCTGCGCCAGGCCCTGTCCTGGCAGCAGCTGCGGCCGATGTACGTGGACCTGTACAAAAAGACCTTCAGCAAGGAAGACGTGTTGGCGATGGCCGAGTTCTACGAGAGCGCGGCCGGCCAGAGCCTGCTGGACAAGACCCCGGCGCTGATGCAGAACGTGATGGTCGCGATCCAGGCGCGCATGCAGCCGCTGTTTGCGGACCTGCAGAAGGATCTGGAAGCGATCGTCAACGAGCCGGAAAAGAAATGAGGTAGTGCCGGCCGCTGGCCGGCTCCCCATTACATATGGAATCGCGCAGATGCCGGCCAGCGGCCGGCACTACCGTCAATCGGTATCCACCTGCCAGCCGAACAGGTCCAGCGCCTTCTGGAACCCGCCGTCCAACGGCGCACGCACGTCCACCGTGCCACCGTCCGGATGCGGGAAGCGCAGGCGCTCGGCGTGCAGCAGCATGCGGTGCACGCCCTGCATGCGGAAGATGCGGTTGTGGCGGCCATCGCCGTGGCTGGTGTCGCCGATCATGTGATGCGAGAGGTGCTTGAGGTGCCGGCGGATCTGCCGGAAGCGTCCGGTCTGCGGCTGGCAGCGCAGCAGTGCGTAGCGCGAGCTGGTGAATTCACCGACCGGCACCGACAGCTCGCCGGTGGCCAGGCGCTGGAAGTCGGTGATCGCCGGCTTTTTCACCGGCTTGCCCGGGCCGCCGTCCAGATCATGATCGACCTGCCAGGCGAGCTCGGCCGGCCAGCCCCGGCAGACCGTCAGGTAGTCCTTCAGCACTTCGCCGCCCATCAGGGCCTTGCCCAGCGCACTGGCGGTATCGCGGTCGAAGGCCAGCAGCAGGCAGCCACTGGTGGCCCGGTCCAGGCGATGCACGAGGAAGATCGGGCGGCCCAGCTGCTCGCGCAGGCGGTCGGCCAGGAAGTCGTCTTCGCCACGGGCCAGCTTGCTGTCGTGGACCATCAGCCCGGCAGGCTTGTTGACCACGGCCAGGCGCTCATCCAGGTGCAGCAGCTGCAGGGGCGCGGTGTCGGTCTCGACCGCGGCGAGGGTATCGGGTTCGGTGCTCACGGCAGGATTATCGGGGCTGGGCACTGAATGGGGTAGAGCCGGCCGCTGGCCGGCTGTCTCCGGGCAGTCGGATGGCTGCGGTTGCCGACCAGCGGCCGGCAACAGCGTGCCAACCAAGGTTGGCACCTACCTGTAGAGCGGTCAGGCGCTGCGCACGGCCAGCAGCTCGCCATTGCCCACCGGCACCAGGCTGGTGCTGAAGTCCGGATCAGCGTCCAGCAGCGCACGCAGCGGTTGCATCTCTTCCGCATGCGAGGTGGCGTTGTCCACCACCAGCAGGCCACCCGGGCGCAGCACGCGACGCAGCTGCGGCCACCAGCCGGCGTACTGCCCGCGGTCCGAATCGAGGAACAGCAGGTCGATGCAGGCATCGGCGGCCTGCGCCAGCCAGAGCCCGGCATCGTCGTGGACCAGCGTGATGCGATCGGCCAGACCACTGCGCGCGAAGGTATCACGCGCCATCGCCACCTTGTTCTCGGCGTATTCCAGCGTGGTCACGTGGCCGTCGATGGCGGCGGTTGCCTCGGCCAGCCACAGCGTGGAATAGCCGTTGGACGTACCGATTTCCAGCACCCGGCGAGCGTTGCCGAAGCGCACCAGCACCGACAGGAATTCACCGGTGTCGGGCGTGATGTTGAGCATGCGTCGGCCGCGCTCGCTTTCGCGTGCGTCGTTGTCGGCGCCGAAGCGGATCAGTTCGTCCTTGAGTGCCTGCAGCATGGGGCCTACTTCCACCACGCGCGCAGCAGCGCCACTGCGCCGACCGCACCGGACAGCCAGCTCCACGCCGGCACGTCGCCCCAGTACCAGCCCGGCGGCTGCAGCACATACATCAGTGCAGCGATGGCCAGCAGGCCGACACCGGTGATCGCGCCGACCGCATGCTTCTGCAGGCGCTGCACGCTGGCATCCAGTGCGGCCAGGTCGCGCGAACGCATCGACAGTTCGTGGCGGCCTTCCACCTGCTGGGTCAGCCAGGCGTGCACCAGGCGCGGCATGTCCGGCGCATGGGTCATGATTTCCGGCAGGCGCTTGCCGATCTCGCGTACCACCCGGCGCGGGCTGTAACGCTCGCGCAGGATCTTCGCCAGCACCGGCTTGGCCACCGCCCAGATGTCGATCTGCGGGTCGAGCTGGCGGCCGACGCCTTCGATGTTCAGCAGGGTCTTCTGCAGCAGGATCAGCTGCGGCTGCAGGGTCAACTGGTAACGCTGGGCCACGCGGAACAGCTTCATCAGCACTTCGGCCAGCGAGATCTGCGACAGCGGCCGGGTGAAGTACGGCTCGCACACCGAACGCACGGCGGCCTCGAGGTCATCGATGCGCACGTTGTCCGGCATCCAGCGCGCCTGCACGTGCAGTTCGGCGATGCGGCGGTAATCGCGGTTGAAGATGGCCATGAAGTTCTCGGCCAGGTAGTACTGATCTTCCTGCGAGAGCTGGCCCATGATGCCGAAGTCCAGCGCGATGAAACGCGGGTTGGCGCGGCGCGCCGGATCGGTGTCGACCCAGATGTTGCCGGCGTGCGCATCGGCGTGGAAGAAGTTGTCGCGGAACACCTGGGTGTAGAACACCCGCACGCCCTTGGCGGCCAGCGCCTTGCGGTCGATGCCGGCCTTGTCCAGTGCGACGATGTCATCGGACGGGATGCCCCACACGCGTTCCAGGGTCAGTGCCCGCTCGGCGGTGTGGCTCCAGATCACTTCCGGCACGTACAGATCGGCGCTGTTTTCCCAGAAGCGGCGCAGCACGCTGGCATTGGCGCCTTCGCGCTGCAGGTCCAGCTCGGCAGCCAGGGTGTTCTCGACTTCGGCCACCACTTCGCGCGGGCGGATCTTGTCGGCGCGCGGGTGGGTGCGCTCGACCAGGGCAGCCAGCGAATTGAGCAACGCGATATCGGCGTCGATCTGCTTCTCGATGCCCGGGCGCAGCACCTTGACCACCACCTGGCGGCCATCGGCCAGCGTGGCTGCGTGCACCTGCGCGATCGAGGCCGAGGCCAGCGGTTCGGTATCGAAGCTGGCGAAGGCCTCGCTGACCGGCAGGCCCAGCGCTTCCTCGACGATGCGACGCGCGGTCTCACCATCGAACGGCTTGACCCGGTCCTGCAGCAGGGTCAGTTCATTGGCCACATCCGGCGGCACCAGGTCGCGGCGGGTGGACAGGATCTGGCCGAACTTGACGAAGATCGGGCCCAGATCCTGCAGCGCCAGACGCAGGCGTGCACCGCGCGACTGAGCGGCGATGTCGGCCGAGGCGCGCGGCACGAACGGCTTGGCCAGGCGCAGCCAGCGCTCGGCGGGAGTGCCCTGCAACAGGTCGTCGAGGCGGTAACGCAGGATCACCCGGCCGATGCGGCTGGCACGCAGCACGGCCTTCATGCGGCACCCCGCAGACGCTGCACACGTGCACCGAGGCGTTCGACGTCGTCGCGCAGCACGTCCACATCGTCGTGGAAGGCATCCAGCTCGGCGCGCGGCACCACGTCACGCGATTCCTCGGTGATGAACTCGGCGGCGCTGTGGGCCAGGTCGATCGCGCCCTGGCGCGCGTGCTGAAGGGCACCGCGCAGGGTGTTGGCCACCTGCACGCCCAGCACCTCGCCGAACACGCTGACGAAGGGCTGCTGCCAGTCCGGGTCGAAGCCCTTGGCCAGCTGCTGCAGGCGACGCGCCAGTTCGGCATCACCGGCCACGCGCACGCGACCCTTGCCGTTGTTGTCGCCGCGCCGTGCGTTGGCCAGCAGCGGCAGCTGCGCCAGCACGCCGGCCAGGCTGCTGCGCACGGCCAGGTCGGCTTCCTGCGCGTCCACCGGGCCGACCCGCAGTGCATCACCGTCGACGCTGATGCGCATGGCCAGCGACGGCGCTTCCAGGGTCAGGTCGATGTGCCGGCCGTCGAGGCTGGCCAGTGCATGGCGGGTATCCGGATCCAGCGCCAGCGCGCGGTTCAGGGCGATCTGCAGGGCGCGGCCAGCGACCGGCTTGAGGGACTTGAGCAGGGAGAGAGCCATGTGCGCATTCTACCTGCGTGGGTGGGGGGCTTGGGCCGGGCTGCCGCCCGGCACCCGCAGAGGCGACTGCCAGAGCAACATCAAAGGCTGGCTTCCTGTGGAGAGGCGGGGTGGGTTCGGTTGCGGGGGCCGCTGCAAGTACATCCCTGTAAGCTCGGTCGCCGCTTGCTCGTGTGCGCTGTCCTGCGCACACGGCAAGACCGGGGTTGGGCGTCCTGCCCAACCCGCCCGAGGCATGCCTCGGGCCCATGCGGCTCACGCCCCCGCAACCGGACCCACCCCACCTTCGACAGGTTCCTGCGATCTGTCAGGCTATCCGGGGTCGGATCCCGTTGCTGCGCAACGGGCTCTGACCCCAATGCTGATGGCATCTCGCGTTGGTGGATGCCGACCTTGGTCGGCGCTGGATTTCCGGGGGTGCCAACCAGGGTTGGCCGCTACTCGAGCCGACCGTCAGGCGGTTCATCTATGCCTCACCTGTGCGGCAATGGAAGGTTCATGCTGTACGGCCACGCAACGCACAGGACATCGCAACACCATGGCACGGACCCGGGTCGGCATCATCTTCGGGGGCAAGTCCTCCGAGCACGAAGTTTCGCTGCAGTCGGCGAAGAACATCCTCGATGCGCTTGATCGCGAGCGCTTCGAGCCGGTGCTGGTCGGTATCGACAAGCAGGGCCAATGGCATCTGAGCCAGCCGGATACCTTCCTGATCAATGCCGATGATCCGTCGCGCATCGCGCTGCATCGGTCCGGCACGTCGCTGGCGGTACGCCCGGGTGCTGAGCAGGCACAGCTGCAGCCGTCCGATGCGGCCAGCGCGCTGGGCCAGATCGATGTGGTGCTGCCGATCGTGCACGGGCCGCTGGGCGAGGACGGTGCGCTGCAGGGGCTGCTGCGCATGGCGAACCTGCCCTTCGTCGGTTCGCCGGTGCTGGGCTCGGCGGTGGCGATGGACAAGGACGTGACCAAGCGCCTGTTGCGCGACGCTGGCCTGCAGGTGGCGCCGTGGCTGTGCATCCGACGTCACCAGGCCGCTGACGTTGATGTCGATGCGGTGATCGCGCAGCTCGGCCTGCCGTTGTTCGTGAAGCCGGCCAACCAGGGTTCGTCCGTGGGTGTGAGCAAGGTCAAGGATGCGGCGGGCTTCGCCGAGGCACTTGCATTGGCGCTGCGCTATGACCACAAGGTGCTGGTCGAATCGGCGGTGGTCGGCCGTGAGATCGAGTGCGCGGTGCTGGGCAACGAACAGCCGCAGGCCAGCCTGTGCGGCGAGGTGGTGGTGCACGACGAGTTCTACGCCTACGACACCAAGTACATCAACGAGGATGGCGCCGAGGTGGTGGTGCCAGCGGATATCGATGCCGCAACCCAGGCGCGTATCCAGCAGATCGCGCTGCAGGCCTACCAGGCGCTGGAGTGTGCGGGCATGGCGCGTGTGGATGTGTTCCTCACCGCAGGCGGCGACATCGTCATCAACGAGGTCAACACCCTGCCGGGCTTCACCCGCATCAGCATGTACCCGAAGCTGTGGGGCGCCAGCGGTGTGGACTACACCACGCTGATCACGCGCCTGATCGAACTGGCGCTGGAGCGCCATGAAGCCGATCGCGGATTGCACAGCGCCGTGTAGAGGCGCTCTCTGTAGAGTCGAGCCATGCTCGACTGCTTTTCATGAGTCGAGATCCTATGTTCGTGGTCAAGCCTGCTGGAAGCAGGCTTGACCCACCTTCAGCATGGCCGGATCGAAGTCCCGGCCGCTTTTGAAGACACCCCAGGCGATCCTGGCCAGCTTTCTGGCCAGGATGTTGAAGACGGCGGTGCTGGGGTGACCGCGTTTTGACAGCTCGTCGTAGAGCGGTTGCCCCCGGCGACACCGCTTGAGCCCCATTGCGGCCATGTAGAGCATCTGGCGCAGCACTGGCGCGCCCTGTTTGGACAGCCGACGCCGTCCCGTTCTGCCGCCAGACTCGTTGGGCCGGGGATCCAGGCCGGTGCAGGCGATCCACGCGTTGGCGTTGGCCAACGGCCAGCGCGTCATGTAGTAAATCAGGTGAGCGGCGACGGCGGGGCCGATACCAGGGATGGTCAACAGGCGCTTGTAGAGCGTGCCATGCTCTCCATCGCGACCCAAGCGCTGCAGTTCGCTTTCCAGCTCGGACAGCGTCCCAGCCAGAGCGCAGAACAGATCTGACAGCTCCCCGGGGGCACTTTTGCTTACCCCGAAGGATTGCTCCAGGCGCGCGCGTGTCTTTACCAGCGTCTGCCGCTTGCGCAGCAAATCGTGCATCTGCTGCTGCTCGTCGGTACGCGGTACGTATTCACGCAGGCGATCGTTCTCCTTCTTCACGTACCGGGCGATCGCTTCGGCGTCCATGGCGTCCGTCTTGCCACGCGAGCCCGTCGCCCGGCCG
>NZ_JBDJKU010000072.1:0-19273 GCF_039673015.1 Stenotrophomonas sp. TWI1409 | reverse complement strand
AATCGGGGTTCGCATCCACCCCTCGACGTGCCGCCCGGGTTGTGCCGGCCGCTGGCCGGCCGCCTAAAATGGGGACGGTGGGGATTAAGTCGCATGAGGCACAAACGACTTAATCCCCTCCGTCCCCTTTTTTTGTCATGAGGTTGCCGGCCAGCGGCCGGCACTACCGTGCAGAAGGCCGGTCACATTCGGCGCGCGGCTCCGTCTTGGGACACAATCCCAACAGGAGAGCCGCCGCCATGACGACGTTCGCCGCATCGATCGACCAGACACTGGAACGCGAACTGCCTGCCGCCGCCAGCGGTTGCCAGCACGCCTATGGCCGCATCGTGCTGGCCTGCCAGAACACGGTTACCGCCATCGCGCTGGCCATCACCCGCGATCGTCAGGCCAGTGAGGACATCGCCCAGGAGGCCTTCGTGAAGGGCTGGCAGCAGCTGCACCAGCTGCGCAGTTCGACCAGCTTCCTGCCGTGGCTGCGGCAGATCACCCGCAACCTGGCCCGCGACTGGCTGCGCGCGCAGCGCGGCCGGCCGCTGACCGGCGAGGCCGCCGAGGTGGCGATGGGCATGGCCGCCGACCCGGCCCCGGGCGCGGCCGACCGGCTGCAACGGGTGGAAGAAGAGATCGCCGCCGAGGACATCATTTCCGCGTTGCCGGCCGACAGCCGCGAAGTACTGTTGCTGTACTACCGCGAAGGCCAGCGCTCGCAGCAGGTGGCCGAGCTGCTTGGGCTCAGTGACGCCGCCGTGCGCAAGCGCCTGTCGCGTGCCCGCGCGCTGGTGCGCGACGGCCTGCTGCAACGCTTCGGCGAGTTCGCGCGCAGCAGCGCACCCAGTGCCGCGTTCGCTACGGCGGTGGTTTCGATGGTACTGGTGGCTGCGCCCGGCACGGCCAGTGCTGCGGTGCTGCTCGGCACCGGTGTCGGCATCGGCGGCAGCAAGCTTGGCCTCGGCGGTGCCAGCGCTGCGGGCGGAACCGCGATGGGCTCGTTGACCGCCACACTGGGCCAACTGCACGTGCTGCCGGCCGAAAGCTGGGGGGCGGTCATTGGCGGCGTGGTCGGTGGTGCGATCGGCAGCTATCTGGGCGGACGCTTCCTGATGTCGTACACGGAAACGGCGTCCGAGCGCGCCGACGTGCGCCGCTTCCTCTACCTCAACATCATCACGGGCATGTTCTGGTGCCTGGCGATCCTGCTGGCTGTGATGCTGCAGGCGCCGGTCTGGGCGCAGCTGACGGTGCTGGCGGTAGGCCTGGGCGTGGTCAACTACCAGTGCCTGGTGCCGCTGCAGCGGGTGATGGCACCGATGATCGCGCGCGATTCGGCACGGCGCGGGCGCACCGGGACCAACTGGAAGTACGAATCCATGTATGGCCGCACCGGCATCATCGCCATGAACCTGATGGTCATCGCGCTGGTGGTGTACTCACTGATGCGCAGCGGCCGCCTGTAACGGACAACGCCGGCAGTGCGCCGGCGTTGTCGTCATTCACTGCGTTGAACCTCAGCGCTGCGGCTTCGGCGCCGCGCCATCGCGCGGACCGCCGTGGCGCGGGCCACCGTGCATCGGGCCCTTGGCCGCGTCGAACTCGGCCTTGCTCAGCTGGCCATCCTTGTTGGTGTCGGCGGCGGCGAACCAGGCATCACGACGCTGCTTCATGCGCAGCTCGCGGTCGGCCTTGTCCAGGTAACCGTCCTTGTTGAGGTCGAGCTCGTCGAAGCGCGCGGCCAGGCGCGGATCGGCCTTGGCTTCCTCGCGGCTGATGCGGCCGTCCTTGTTGACGTCCAGCTTGGCCCAGCGCTCACCGCCGTGGCCACCACGGCGACCGTGCTGCCAGCGCGGCAGCTCATCGCGCGAGAGCTTGCCGTCCTTGTTCTTGTCCAGCTCGTCGAACTTCGCGGCCAGGCGCGGGTTGGCAGCGGCTTCGCTGCGGTCGATGACGCCGTCGCCGTTGGTGTCCAGCTTGGCCGGGCGCTGCGCCGGCGCAGTCGGGGCATCGGCGGCCAGCGCGATACCGGTAGCGGAAGTGCCGAGCAGCAGGGCCAGCAGCAGGGGGGTACGGATCATGGGGTCACTCCTGGGGATGGGGATTGCGTCGGGGTGATCACTTCACCCTCGGGAGACAACAACGCCCGGGCGCGACATCGGTTGACGCCACTGCCGGTTCCATTCATCCGGCGGACAGTCGCCACCACTGCGACAGGCTGGGGCTATGCTGTGCCCATGGCGATTCACGGCGACAGAGACGACGAACTGCGACTTTTCCAGACCGGCGAGCACCCCTGCGGGTACTGGTCGGACCGGGTGGCACGCGACCTGGTGCTGGATCCGCACGACCGTCGTCTCGGCGGCCTGTACCCGCTGGCATTGAGCTGGGGCTTCCGGCGCAGCGGCGACCTGGTCTACCGCCCGCACTGCGCACATTGCCAGGCCTGCGTGGCGGTGCGTATTCCGGTGGCCCGCTTCGCCCCGGACCGCAGCCAGCGCCGCTGTGCCGCCCGCAATGAAGACCTGGAAGTACGCATCACCGCGGCCACCGCCCGCGATGACCTGTTCGCGCTGTATCACCGCTATCTGGTGCATCGCCACGCCAACGGTGGCATGGACGACCATGGCCCGCACGAATTCGAGCAGTTCCTGATCGGCAGCTGGTCGCACACCCGCTTCATGGAGATGCGCCTGCCCGGCCACGACGGCCAGCCCAGCCAGCTGCTGGGTGTGGCGGTGACCGACGTCACCGAGCACGGCCTGTCGGCGGTCTACACCTTCTTCGACCCGGACCATGCCGCGCGCGGGCTGGGCACCTTCGCGATCCTGCAGCAGATCGAATGGGCCCGCCGCGAGGGCCTGCCGCACGTCTACCTGGGCTACTGGATCCGCGGGCATCAGAAGATGGACTACAAACGGCGCTATCGACCGCTGGAAGCCTATGACGGCCGCCGCTGGCACGATTTCGACGACGAACTGGACGGACGCTGACAAACCACTGACACCGGGCCGGGTGCACAATACGGCGCATGAACCTCCGACCCCAGATCCTCGCCCTGGCCCTGCTCTGCGGCGCCCCCGCCTTCGCCACGTCCCCTGCGATGACCGAAAAGCCGTCCGCTGCGCTGCGCCTGGCCACCTACAACACCTCGCTGTACTCCGATGAGACCGGTGGCCTGATCAAGGAGCTGGAAGGCGACAGCGAGCACGCGCGCAAGATCGCCGCGGTGCTGCAGCAGGCACGCCCGGACCTGGTGCTGCTGAACGAATTCGATTTCGACGACGCCCACCGCGCCGCCGACCTGTTCCAGAAGCGCTACCTGGAAGTGGCCCAGCCCGGCGGCGGCAAGCCGCTGCACTTCGCCTACCGCTACCTGGCTCCGGTCAACACCGGCGTGCCCAGCGGCCTGGACCTGGACAACAACGGCGTGGTCGGCGGCGAAGGCCGCAGCCGCGGCAACGATGCCTGGGGCTACGGCCTGCACCCGGGCCAGTACGGCATGCTGGTGCTGTCGCGCTACCCGATCGATGAAGCCAAGGTGCGCAGCTTCCAGCTGCTGAAGTGGAGCGCGATGCCGGGCGCGATCCGTCCGGTCGACCCGCGCACCGGCAAGAGCTTCTACAACGACCATGTGTGGTCGCAGCTGCGGCTGTCGTCGAAGTCACATTGGGACGTGCCGGTGAAGACCCCGGCCGGCGTGGTCCACGCGCTGGTCTCGCACCCGACCCCGCCAGTGTTCGATGGCCCGGAAAAGCGCAACGCCGCGCGCAACCACGACGAACTGCGCCTGTGGCAGGAATACCTGTCCAAGGGAGACAAGCCGTGGCTGTGCGACGACAAGGGCCAGTGCGGCGGCCTGGCGCAGGACGCGCGCTTCGTGATCCTCGGCGACCTCAACAACGACCCGGTCGACGGCGATGGCCGCCATGAGGCGATCGTCGAACTGATCGAGAACGCCCGCGTGTTGCGCTACCCCACCCCGCGCAGCGTTGGTGGCGAGCAGACCAGCCTGGCCTATGCGGCCAAGGGCATCGAGCGCAAGGGCGCACCGTTCCACGCCACCGGCGATTTCGGCCCGAAGTCCGGCACCATGCGCCTGGACTACGTGCTGCCCTCCACCGGTTTCGAGTACATCGGCAGCGGCGTGTTCTGGCCGGCCAATGAAAGCCCGGAAGCGAAGATCGCCGACGGCAGCGACCACCACCTGGTGTGGGTGGATGTGCGGTAGAGCAGCGTACCGACCAACGGTCGGTACCCACCGGGTTTCGGTAGGCGACGACCGTTGGTCGTCGCTCCTTTTTCAGGGGCGCAGTTCGACGCCGATGGCGTCGGCGGCATCACGCGCGATGGCGCGCGCTTCGTCGAAGGTTTCCGCGCGCGCCAGGGTCACGCCCACGCGGCGATGGCCGTGCACGCTCGGCTTGCCGAACAGGCGCACGGCGGTGTCCGGCACCTGCAGGGCGGCGGCGACGTTGTTGAAGTACGGCACGCCCTCGCCATGCGCCAGCAGCGCGCACGAGGCCGACGGGCCGCTCTGGCGGATCACCGGGATCGGCAGGCCAAGGATGGCGCGCGCGTGCAGCGCGAACTCGCTCAGTTCCTGCGAAACAAGCGTCACCAGGCCGGTGTCGTGCGGGCGCGGCGACACTTCGCTGAACCACACCTCGTCGCCCTTCACGAACAGCTCGACACCGAACAGGCCCCAGCCGCCAAGGTCGTCGGTGATCGCGCGCGAAATCTCTTCGGCACGCGCCAGCGCGGCGCTCGACATCGGCTGCGGCTGCCAGCTTTCGCGGTAATCACCATCCTTCTGCAGATGGCCGATCGGCGCGCAGAACGAGGTGCCACCGGCATGGCGGACGGTCAGCAGGGTGATCTCGTAATCGAAGTCGATGAAACCTTCGACGATGCAGCGGCCGGCGCCAGCGCGGCCACCGGTCTGTGCGTACTCCCACGCCGGGGCGATGTCCGCCTCGCTGCGCAGTGTGCTCTGGCCCTTGCCCGAGGACGACATCACCGGCTTGACCACGCACGGCAGGCCGATGGCGGCCACGGCGGCGCGGTACTCGGCTTCGGTATCGACGAAGCGGTACGGCGAGGTCGGCAGGCCCAGGGTCTCGGCGGCCAGGCGGCGGATGCCTTCGCGGTCCATGGTCAGGCGTGCGGCGCGCGCGGTCGGGATCACCCGCAGGCCCTGCTCCTGCTCCAGCTGGACCAGGGTCTCGGTATGGATGGCCTCGATCTCCGGCACCACAAGGTGCGGCTGCTCCTGGGCGATCAGCGCGCGCAGGGCCATCGCATCCAGCATGTCGATCACATGCGAGCGGTGCGCGACCTGCATGGCCGGGGCATCGGCATAGCGGTCGGCGGCGATCACTTCCACGCCCAGCCGCTGCAGCTCGATGGCCACCTCCTTGCCGAGTTCGCCCGAGCCGAGCAGCAGCACGCGGGTGGCGGAGGGGGACAACGGAGTTCCAAGCTTGGCCATGGCGGTTCCAGCAGCGATGTGAAGGCGGGTGGGCATTCTAGCTGGCCGACCGTCCCGGCCACGGCATCCGACGAACGGTAGTCTATAAGTGATATCACTTTGATATCTTCATTCCGAACCCTCAAGGACGTACCGCCATGAAAGAGAAGTCGCTGTCTTCGCTCAACGGCCTCGGCACGCTGGCCGGCGCCCTGCTTGTCGCCCTCGCCGGCGGCGCCCTGTTCGTACTGGGGGTAGCAGCCAAGGCCAGCACCGGTTCCCCCAACCTGCTGCTGATGCTGGCCGGCATCCTGGTGGCGGCGCTGGCGATCTTCGCCCTGGCCGGCCTGTACACCGTCCAGCCCAACCAGGCGGCGGTGCTGAGCCTGTTCGGCAAATACGTGGGCACCGTGAAGGACAACGGCCTGCGCTGGAACAACCCCTTCTACGCCAAGCGCCGGGTCAGCCAGCGCGTGCGCAACTTCGAGAGCGGCAAGCTGAAGGTCAACGAGCTGGACGGCAGCCCGATCGAGATCGCCGCGGTCATCGTCTGGCAGGTGGTCGATGCCTCCGAGGCGGTCTACAACGTGGACGACTACGAGAGCTTCGTGCACATCCAGTCCGAATCGGCGCTGCGCGCGATGGCCACCAGCTACCCCTACGACCAGCATGAGGATGGCCAGCTGGCCCTGCGCAGTCATGCCAGCGAGATTTCCCAGCACCTGAAGAACGAACTGGCCGAGCGCCTGGCCGACGCCGGCGTGCAGGTGATCGATGCGCGCATCAGCCACCTCGCCTACGCCGCTGAAATCGCCCAGGCGATGCTGCAGCGGCAGCAGGCCAACGCGGTGATCGCCGCACGCACGCGCATCGTTGCCGGTGCGGTCGGCATGGTCGAGATGGCCCTGGCCGAACTGCAGAAGAACGGCGTGGTGCAGCTGGACGAGGAACGCAAGGCGCACATGGTCAGCAACCTGCTGACCGTGCTGTGCTCGGACCGCGGCACCCAGCCGATCGTCAATGCAGGCTCGCTGTACTGAGCCACCCTCGCAACGGGGCGCCCCACCGCCCCGCCAGGAGCCCCCATGAGTGAGAAGAAAGCCTATCCGCTGCGCATCAATGCCGAGGTCCTGGCCGCGGCGCAGCGCTGGGCTGATGACGAACTGCGCAGCCTCAACGCTCAGATCGAATACGTGCTGCGCGACGCGCTGCGCAAGGCAGGACGCCTGCCCAAACCCACGCCATCGTCGGAGGACAAGGAATGAGCAAGCGCTGGAGCTACCAGACCATCGAGGTCAAGACCTCCATGATGGGCGTACTCAAGGCCGAGGATGTCCAGGCCGAGCTGAGCCGGCAGGGCCAGCTGGGCTGGGAGCTGGTCAACATCATCATCCCGGCGCCGATGCGCCCGGCGATGCTGGTGTTCAAGAAGGAGGCCTGAACCATGGGCGGCAGTGACCCGAAACCCTTTGACGTGGCCGAGAGTTCGCCGCTGCGCGTGCTGTGGATCGTGCTGCCGCTGCTGGCTGCCTTCGTGGCCTGCCTGTATGCGCAGCTGTACAAGGCACCGGCGAACGCACCCTGGATCGAAGTTACGCTGTCGCCGCCCTGGTTCCGGATGGGCGGCAGTGCGGCATGGAGCCTGATCGTCATCGCTGTACTCGCTGTCGGGCTGGGGGCCGCATTCTTCCGCCGCCGGGTGGAGCTGGCCGGCAACGTGCTGGACGTGCGCTCGACGATGTACCGGCGGCGCGTGCCGGTGGCGCAGCTGCGGCTGGACCAGGCCGAGGTGGTCGACCTGCAGCGTGACCGCCGCTATGGCATCCGTGTCAAAACCAATGGCTATTCAATGCCGGGCTTCTACTCGGGCCACTTCCGCCTGCAGGGTGGCGGCAAGGGCTTCGCGCTGGTCACCGACCGTGCGCGTGTCCTCGCCCTGCCGGTCAGTGATGGCAGCACGCTGCTGCTCAGCGTGGACCGGCCGCAGGCGCTGCTCGATGCGCTGCGCAAGGTGGCCGCGTCGGCACCACGGCAGTAAGCTGAGGCGATGCAACGACGCCCGCCCCTGCTGATCAATTCCGAGGCCATCGAGCTGTGGCCCGCCCACCTGTTGCGCGCACGCAGCAACCTGGATGCACGCCTGCTGTCGCAGGCGCAGTGGGTGCTGCGGCGCAAGCGTGATGGCCGCTATCTGGCGGCGGTACTGCCGCACGGCGTGCATTCGATGGTGCCGCGCCTGCCGCGCGAGCCCGGGGTCGAGGATGCACTGGCGCTGCTGGACACCGCGGCTGCACGGCCCTTCGGCGCCGGACTGGAAGATCAGTGGCTGCCGCTGGCCGGGTTGCAGCAGCGCCTGCAGCAGCTTGGCCTGGACCCGCAGCGCTACGCCGACGACAGCGGCCTGCCGCTGGAACCCGAACCCTGCCTGCTGCATTTTGCCGGCCGCGATCGCTTCGCCCGCCCGCTATGGCTGCGCCGTGGCGCCGCGCAGGGCTGGCGACGGATGCGACTGCATGCGGCACAGGATGGCATTGCGCTGGACGCCATCTCCGGCTTCCGCAGCCATGCCTACCAGTTGGGCATCTTCGAACGGAAGCTGGCGCGCGGCCTGAGCGTGGCGGAGATCCTGAAGGTGAATGCCGCACCGGGTTTCAGTGAACACCACAGCGGCCATGCGCTGGACATCGGTACACCGGGCGACGCCCCGGCTGAAGAATCGTTCGAAGCCACCGACGCGTTTGCGTGGCTGCAGGCGAATGCCGGTGGGCATGGCTTCCAGCTGAGCTACCCGCGCGACAACCCGCATGGGATCGTCTACGAACCTTGGCACTGGTGCTGGAGACCGGCCAACGGCTGAGCCCCTCGCGGCGGCTGCACGGCGAACTTCATGGAGCTGTCCGGGCGGATTCCGCGCGCGCCCACCACGAGATGGAACAAGAAGGCAAAGACAGAAGCCGGTCGCTTCGCTCGAAGCCTCTACAACGGATCAGCGCGCGGCTGTTGGGTCCGCCTTCAAGCGAGCCGAGCACCGCAGGTCCGGCGAGGGCGAAGAGGTGCGGGTGTCTGAGCGCAGCGAGTTCCCGCACCGTCCCTCGACGGGCCGAGGAGCACAGGGGACCGGTGCGCAGCACCGGCTCGCGGCCGGCGGCGCGTTTCTTTTGGTTACTTTTCTTTTCGCGCGAAAAGAAAAGTAACGCCCATGGACCATCACGATCGCATCGGCATGGATCGGAGCGACAGCCCTGCGACCGTCACCGCCTCAACGCATTGATCGCCAGCAGCACCCATCCAGCCATCATGCTGGTGCCACCGATCGGTGCCATCCGTGTCGGCCACTGCCACAACGCACCGCCCACCAGGCTGCCGGAAAACAGCAGCACGCCCAGCAGCAGCACGTACAACGCCAGGTGCGCGATCGCGCCCTGCGCGCGCGGCCCGAGCGCCACCAGTACCGCGCCATGCGCGAACGCATAGAGCGCCGCCATGTTCAGATGCTGCTGCGCCAGCGGGTCGGCCACACCGTGCGAGGCATAGGCCGACAGGCCGATAGAGGCGGCGGCCAGCAGCGCCCCCAGGCAGGCCAGCAGTGATGGCTTACGTGCGCGACGTTCGAGATTGAACATGTGGGCTCCTTGCGCAGCGCCCTTGCCGGGCGCCAGATGAAAAAAAACGCGCCGCAATGAGCGGCGCGTTTTCGTGTCCAACACTACATGGGTCAGCCGAGGCTTACTTGACGGCCCAGTAGATGTCGTAGGTCGCTTCCGGGGTGAACGACTTGTCCAGACCGTCCTTCCAGGTTTCGTACGGGCGATCGACCACTTCCGAACCGTTGGTCACAGCCCAGGCACGCAGGCCGTTGCGGGCCACGTCCAGACCCGCCATGTGGCCGGTGTAGGCGGCATGCGCCGAACGGTGCGGGGCCACGTGCACGTACTTGACCGGAGCGCCGCCGTCGATCTTGACGGTCAGCTCTTCAGCGGTGGCACCTTCAGCACCCTTCTTCTTCACCGGCTGGGCGATGTCGAAGGCGTACTTCTCCTGACCGAAATCGGTGGTGATGATGCGGAACGGACCGGCGGCTTCAAGGCCGTTGGCCTCCATCACGCGCTTGATCCACTCCTGGTTGTCCTTGATGGACTTGGTGATCGTGTCCTGACCGCGGTCCACGTTACCGGCGTTGACGACCAGCAGGTCTTCAGCCGGCACATTGACGATGGCCAGATCGGTCAGCGGGGCTTCCGGGGTGCGGTAGTCCACGTTCGGAACGCTGGCCAGCATGTTGGCCATACGCGACAGACCCATCTTGATGTCGTCGCCGATCTGGCGGCTGACATACAGGCCTGCATAACGACCGAACAGGTCGAAGCCGTACTTCACCGAGTAGTCCTGGGTGATCTTGACGTTGCGGCCACCCTTGCCGGTCGGCTCCAGCGTGAAGGTGGTGATCTTGTCGTGACCCTTGGTGGCGTCATCGATGGCGATCGCAACACGCTTGTTCTCTTCGGCTTCGGTGATCTTCCAGGAACCGGTGCCCAGGTCCTTGGAGGTGAAGTCGAGGGTGGCACCGACGCCGGAGGCCGGGCCGGACAGCTTCAGTTCAACGGCGGGATCGCGCAGTACCAGCGGGTTCCAGTCCTTGAAGCGGCGCAGGCTGCTGACCGTGTCGTACACGATCGTCATCTTGCGGTTGGTCTCGATGCTTTCGGTGATGTGACGCTCGCCCGGCAGACATACGCCAATGATGACGAACAGGCCAGCCACGATCCCCAAGGCGATCAGGAACTCGATAATACGGGTCATTCAGAGAGTCTCCGGGGCCGATCCCACGGCCGGGTTGATTGAAGCGAAGCGCCAATCCTAGCAGGCTTCGCGGGCATTGTTTATCGGGATTGGCGCACCGGTTTCCCTGCCGGCTGCGTATTTGTATGGACAAAGAATTCGAAGGGTACCGCATACCGATACCCGTGAAGTAGGGGGCAACCCCACCCGAGGGCCATGACTGGAACTCAAGTCATTGTCCTGAAAAGGTTTTCCTCAGACCAGCTGGAGTTCGAACGCCTTCAGTACGGCGCGCGTACGGTCGCGCACGCCCAGCTTGGACAGGATGTTGGACACGTGGTTCTTGATGGTGCCTTCGGCCACACCCAGCGAGTTGGCGATCTCCTTGTTGGAGAAGCCACTGGCCATCAGGCGCAGGATCTCGGTCTCGCGGTCGGTCAACGGGTCCGGGCGGTCCAGGCTGACGAACTCGTTGCGCATGTGCTCCAGGCCGGACAGCAGGCGCTGGGTCACGGCCGGCTGCACCAGCGAACCGCCGTCGGCCACGGTGCGGATGGCACCGACCAGCTGCGCCAGGGTCACGTCCTTGAGCAGGTAGCCCTTGGCTCCAGCCTTGAGCCCGGCCAGCACCAGCTGGTCGTCATCGAAGGTGGTGAGGATGATGGTCGGTGGCAGCTGCTCCTGGCGCGACAGCACCTGCAGCGCCTCCAGCCCGGACATCACCGGCATGCGCATGTCCATCAGCACCACGTCGGGGCGCACCTGCGGTATCAGTTCGACCGCCTGCCGGCCATCGCCGGCCTCGGCCACCACCTCGATACCGTCGTCGAGCGCCAGCAGGGAGCGGATTCCCTGCCGCACCAGGGTTTGGTCGTCGACCAGGCAGACGCGAATCATCAACGCACTCCTTCAGGAACCTTGGTAAGGGCGGCCACCAGCACCGTTGCCGGCACCGTCGCCCGCAGCCGGAAGCCTTCACCGGGACGGGTTTCGACCTGCAGCTGGCCACCACATTGTTGCAGGCGCTCGCGCATGCCGCGCAAGCCATTGCCCACATTGACCATATCCGCGCCGACGCCGTCGTCGCGGGCCTCCACCACCACCCGGTCGGGGGCTTCACGGTACACCTTGATCCACAGGTGGCGGGCGCCGGCATGGCGCACCGCGTTGGTGATGATCTCCTGGGTACAGCGCAGCAGCACGTGGGCCCGCTGCGGGTCCTCCACGTTCAGCGGATCCTCGATCTCCAGCTGGATGTCCAGCGAGGGCACGTTCTCGGTCAGCGGGCGCAGCGCCGCCGCCAGATCGATGGCGCCGGTCTCGCGCAGCTGGCTGACCACCTCACGCACGTTGCCCAGCAGCAGCTTGGCCAAGGCATGCGAGCGCTTCACATGGTCCAGCGCCTGGCCCTCGGCCAGGTGACCGGCCACTTCGAGGTTCAGGGTCAGTGCGGTCAGCTGATGCCCCAGAAGATCGTGCAGCTCACGCGAAATGCGGGTTCGCTCGTTGACGCGAGCGCTTTCGGCCAGCAGGGCACGAGTGGCACGCAGCTCCGAATTGAGCCTGCGCTGCTCGTCGCGGGCCTGAGTCTGCTGTCTCGCGACAAGGCTGGTCACGAAGATGAACATGGAAAAGCCGCCATACAGCAGCGATTGCATCACGGCTTCGAACAGCGGGAAGTTCAGCAGTATGTAATAGACCGGGGCCACCGCCAGCTGGCTGACCAGCAGCCACAGCACGCACAGGCGCGCCGACAGCATCCACGGAATGACGCCGGCAGCCACCATCATCAGGATGCTGCCCAGGCCCGAACCACTGAGGAAACTGACGCCCAGCGCCGAAACCGTCAGCAGCAGCAGCAGGCCGCGGTCCAGCCAGGTGGTGTGACTGTCGCTGTCACTGCGCAGGAGGCGGGTCAGCCAGTAGTACGCGGCGCCGAAGGACAGGTAGGCGACGAACAACAGGATCGCCCAGCTGCCCATATCGCTGCGGCTGTGCAGGTTCTCGAATTGCGAGTACGCCAGTGGCAGGCCGACCATGACCCAGGTAAACAGGCCGGCCAGACGGAGGACGCGGGTATGGCTGAGGACTCCCAACATGCCAGCACTCTACGGGCCCGGCCCGCGTCGCGCACTCCCACGGAAGTCATGCATCCGAGGTCCCCTGTTCATGCCGCAGCCCACCCCGGGCATGCAATAATCGTGCGCAGGGTCCAATTTGACGGACCAACCGCGTTACCCCACGGAGTCACAATGTCGATTGTCATCCGCGACGTGCGCGAGCACGAGCTCGATTCCGTCCTGGCTTTGAACAACAACGCTGGCCTGGCCATCCTTCCCCTGGATGCGGCCCGCCTGCGCCTGTTCTACGAAACCGCTGAGTATTTCCGCGTCGCCGAGCGCGACGGCAACCTGGCCGGCTTCCTGATCGGCTTCGGCAGCGACAGCCAGCACGACAGCAGCAACTTCGCCTGGTTCAAGCAGCAGCTGGACACCCCGTTCTTCTATATCGACCGCATCGTGGTCGCCAGCCGCCGTCGTGGCGGTGGCGTCGGCCGTGCGTTCTATGCCGACGCGCAGAGCTTTGCCGAGCTGCGCTACCCGCAGATGACCTGCGAAGTCTTCCTCGACCATGGCGCCGATGCCGCCCTGCTCTTCCACGGCAGCTTCGGCTTCCGCGAGCTGGGCCAGAACACCATGCCGCAGGTCGACGTGCGCGCCAGCATGCTGGCCAAGGAACTGTGCAGCTACCCGTGGGTCCAGGAGACCTACGGCGGCAAGCTGCCGGATGTGGCATGGACACGTGCCCGGCATCTGCCGGCGCAGGCACAGCGGCCGACGGGGACCTGAGCGTGGCGGTGAATTTCGATTACGAACAGGCCGGTGAACTGAAGATCGGCCAGGTGGGCATCGCCAACCTGCGCATCCGTACCCTTGATGTCGAACGCCTCGTGCAGGAAATGCGCGAACGCGTCACCCGTGCGCCGAAACTGTTCGGCCGCGCCGCGGTGATCCTCGACTTCGGCGGCCTGAGCCAGGTGCCGGACGTGGCCACCGCGCAGGCGCTGGTCGATGGCCTGCGCAGTGCCGGCGTGCTGCCGGTGGCGCTGGCCTATGGCACCAGCGCGGTCGACCTGCTCTCGCAGCAGCTCGGGCTGCCACTGCTGGCCAAGTTCCGCGCCCAGTACGAGCGTGCCGAGGCCGAGCCGGCCCCGCCGCCGCCGCCCGCGCCGGAACCGCGTCGCGCAGCCCGTGCCGAACCGAAGCCGGCACCGGCCACGCCGGTGGCCAAGGTTGCCGACGCCGCCGCACCGCAGCCGGGCCGCATGCAGCTGGGCAACGTGCGTTCGGGCCAGCAGCTGTACGCTGAAAACTGCGACCTGACCGTGATGGCCACCGTCGGCGCCGGCGCCGAGGTCATCGCCGATGGCAGCATCCACATCTACGGCACCCTGCGCGGCCGCGCGCTGGCAGGGGCACAGGGCAACACCGCGGCACGCATCTTCTGCCGTGATTTCCATGCGGAACTGGTCGCCATTGCAGGCCACTACAAGGTACTGGACGATGTCCCGGACTCCCTGCGCGGCAAGGCCGTGCAGGTGTGGCTGGAACAGGACCAGATCAAGATCGCTGCGCTGGACTGACGCAGCACCCAAACAGAATCATCAGGAGAAGTCCTTTGGCTGAAATCATCGTAGTCACCTCCGGCAAGGGCGGCGTCGGCAAGACCACTTCCAGCGCGAGCCTGGCCTGCGGCCTGGCACGGCGCGGCAAGAAGGTGGCGGTGATCGACTTCGACGTCGGCCTGCGCAACCTCGACCTGATCATGGGCTGCGAACGCCGCGTGGTGTACGACTTCGTCAACGTCGTGCACGGCGAAGCGACCCTCAAGCAGGCCCTGATCAAGGACAAGCGCTTCGAGAACCTGTACGTGCTGGCCGCCTCGCAGACCCGCGACAAGGACGCACTGACCCAGGAAGGCGTGGGCAAGGTCCTGAAGGACCTGGCCGCCGACGGCTTCGACTACATCATCTGCGACTCCCCGGCCGGCATCGAGAAGGGCGCCTTCCTGGCGATGTACTTCGCCGACCGTGCGGTGGTGGTGGTGAACCCGGAAGTGTCGTCGGTGCGCGACTCGGACCGCATCATCGGCCTGCTCGACTCGAAGACCCACAAGGCCGAGTCCGGCCAGGACGTGCCGGCCTTCCTGCTGCTGACCCGCTACACCCCGCTGCGCGTGGAAAGCGGCGAGATGCTCAGCATCGCCGACGTCGAGGAAGTGCTCGGCCTGAAGGCGATTGGCGTGATCCCCGAGTCGGGTGACGTGCTCAACGCCTCCAACAAGGGCGAGCCGGTCATCCTGGATGTCGAGTCCGCAGCCGGCCAGGCCTACGACGACGCCGTCGCGCGCATCCTTGGCGAAGAACGCCCGATGCGCTTCACCAACGTCGAGAAGAAGGGCTTCTTCAGCAAGCTGTTCGGAGGGTAAGCATGGGCCTGTTTGATTTCCTCAAAGCGAAGAAGACCACCGCCGAAACCGCCAAGAACCGCCTGCAGATCATCATCGCGCAGGAGCGCAGCAACCGCGGCGGCCCCGATTACCTGCCGCTGCTGCAGCGCGAGCTGCTGGAAGTGATCAAGAAGTACGTGAACATCGACGTCGATGCAGTGAAGGTCGACCTGGTGAAGGATGGCCAGCACGATGTGCTGGACATCTCCGTGGCGCTGCCTGAAGGCCCGGACAAACCCTGATGCTCTGCCCCGCCCGTGCCTGCACGGGCGGGGCTGCCTGACCCGCATGACCGATACGACAACCGCCGTGGACATCACCTGCGTGGGCGACATCGCCTTCGCTGATGCGCAGTGCCTGCTCGCCGCGCATGGCCTGCAGCTGCACCACGTCGCGGCCGGTGAACCGATTCCCGGCAGCTACTGGGGCGAGCCCGAGGCCGGCATCATCGCCAGCAACGTGTACGTGCGCGATGACACGCCCGTGCACTCGATGCTGCACGAAGCCTGCCATCTGATCGTGCTACCGCCGGAGCGGCGTGCGCAGGTGCATACCGACGCCACCGACTCGGTGGCCGAGGAAGATGCCACCTGCTACCTGCAGATCGTGCTGGCCGGGCAGCTGCCTGGCGTTGGCTGTGCGCGGTTGATGGCCGACATGGATGCCTGGGGGTATACGTATCGGCTGGGGTCGACACAGGCGTGGTTTGAGCAGGATGCCGAAGACGCGAAGGCGTGGTTGATCGAACGCGGATTGCCGGTGGCGTAACGCATCGGTAATGCCGGCCGTTGGCCGGCAACCTCATGAACCCGTGCAGCATTACCTGGTTGCCGGCCAGCGGCCGGCACTACCCCATCAGCCCTGCCCTGCCAGCGCGCGCAGGGTAATGCCGACGATGTAGGCCAGGTAGGTGCCGGTGGCGTAGCCCATCGTGCCCAGCAACACGCCCACCGGCGCCAGGGCCGGATGGAACGCTGCAGCCACCACCGGCGCCGAAGCCGGGCCACCGATGTTCGACTGCGAACCGATCGCGAAATAGAAGAACGGCACCTTCAGCAGCTTGCCCAGGCACCACAGCAGCGCGATGTGCACGGCAATCCAGATCAGGCCGAGCAGGAACAGCCACGGGCGGTCCAGCAGCGCCAGCAGATCCATCTGCATGCCGATGCAGGCAATCAGGAAGTACAGCAGCAGCGAACCCAGCCGCGAGGCGCCCGCACCTTCCAGCGTGCGTGCACGGGTGAAGCTCAGGCTCAGGCCCAGCGTGGTCGACAGCACCACCACCCACACGAACGGCGCATCCAGGCTGAACTGCGGGGCCCAGCTGACATTGGCCTTGAACCATGCCGCCAGCGGCGCACCGATCGCGTGTGACAGACCCACGCCGCCGAAGGCCACCGCCACGATCAGCATCAGGTCGGTGAGGCTGGGAATACGCTCGTGCTCGGCCTGGAAGCGCGCGATGCGCTCCTTCAGCTCATCGATGGCCGACGTGTCGGCACCGCTGCGCGCGTCGATCTTCGCTGCGCGCCCGGCCAGGAAGATCAGCGCGGCCATCCACACGTAACCGACACCGACATCGACCACCGCGAACTGGCCGAACGTGGTGGCGTTGACGTCGAACACTTCGCGCATCGCCAGCATGTTGGCCCCGCCACCGATCCAGCTGCCGGCCAGTGCGGCCATGCCGGCCCAGGTGTCACCGGCCACCGTTTCCGGATGCAGCGCGCGCATCACCAGGAAAGCCACCACCGCACCCAGCATGATGCTGGCGGACGCACCCAGGTACATCAGCACCAGCTTCGGGCCGAGCCGCAGGATGCCTTTGATGTCCACCGCCAGGGTCAGCAGGATCAGCGCTGCCGGCAGCAGGATGTCGCGTGCGATCGGGTTGTAGAGCCTGGTGTTCTGGCCGTCGATCAGGCCGACGGTGTTGTAGATGCCGGGAATCAGGTAGCACAGCAACAGTGCCGGCACGAAGGTGTAGAAGCGTTTCCACAGGCCCTGTTCGCGCGAGGCGGTCCAGAACACGGCGCCCAGGGTGGCGGCGATCAAACCGAAGACGACGATGTCGTTCTGGATCAGGGCGGTCGAGGGCATGCAGGCGCTCTGGGTAGAGCCGGCCGCTGGCCGGCTGCTGTTGGCGGCAGATCAGGAAGGTGTGCCGACCAACGGTCGGCACCCACCGGTACAGCAGATGGCGAAACAAAAGCGCCGCCCCGAAGGGCGGCGCTGCAGTCATCAGTTGCCGATGTGCTGCTTCAGCCAGGCATTGACGGTGTCATGCCACAGGATGCTGTTGTTCGGCTTCAGCACCCAGTGGTTTTCATCCGGGAAGTACAGGAACTTCGATTCGATGCCCTGGCGCTGGGCAGCAGTGAACGCGGCCAGGCCCTGCTCGACCGGAATACGGAAGTCCTGCTGGCCGTGGATGACCAGGATCGGCTTCTTCCAGTCCGCCACGTGGTTGACCGGGTTGAACTTCTCGTAGTTCGCCGCCTTCTGGTACGGCGTACCGCCCTGCTCCCACTCGGTGAACCACAGTTCTTCGGTGGCGTAGCCCATCATGCGCTGGTCGAACACGCCGTCATGGTTGACCAGGCACTTGAACGGGCCGTTCCAGTTGCCGGCGATCCAGTTGACCATGAAGCCGCCGTAGCTGGCGCCCAGCGCACAGGCCTTGTCACCGTTGAGGAAGGAATACTTCTTCAGCGCCGCATCCCATCCCTTCTGCAGGTCTTCCAGCGGGCGGTCGCCCCAGTGCTGGCTGATCGCATCGGTGAAGGCCTGGCCATAGCCGGTGGAGCCGTGGAAGTCGATCATCACCACGGCGTAGCCCTGGCCCGCATAGGTCTGCGGATTCCAGCGGTAGCTCCAGCCATTGCCGAAGCTGCCCTGCGGGCCGCCGTGGATCAGGAACGCGACCGGGTACGACTTGCCTTCCTGGTAGTTGTGCGGCTTGACCACATAGCCGTGCACGGTGTCGTTGTTCCAGCCCTTGAACTCGAACTGTTCGTAGTCACCGAAGCTGACGTCCTTGAGCACGTCGCCAGCGGCCGGGGTCAGCGCGCGCAGCTCGCCGATGGCTTCGCCGGCGGCCGGCAGCAGGCCGACCAGCACCTGGTCGTTGCTCTTCAGGCTGTTGCGGGTGATCGCCACGCTGGTGCCGGCCACGTCCACCGAGGTCACGCTGCCGTCGCCGATCAGCTTGGTGGCCTTGCCGCTGGCCACGTCGATCTGGAACAGCGGGTGCTCGCCGAGGTCATCGGCAGTGGTGTAGATGCTGCTGCCATCCGCGGACAGGGTGATGCCGCCAGCCGAGCGATCCCATTGCGGCGCGATCTCACGGCTCTTGCCGCTGGCCAGGTCCATCGCCATCAGGCCGAAACGGTCGGCCTCGAAGCCCGGGCGCTTCATCGCACGGTAGAACAGGGTCTTGCCGTCGGCACTGAACACCGGGCCGGCATCCCAGGCCGGATTGGAGGCGGTCAGGTTGACCGGCGCCTGCTTGCCCGCAGCGTCGAAGCGGTACAGGTCGAAGTTGGTCGACCACGGCTCCTGCTTGCCGGCCACGCGGATGCTGGCCACCACGCTGGCGCCATCCGGCGACCACGCGAAATCGTCATTGCCACCGAACGGCTTGGACGGTGCATCGCCGTCGATGGTCGCGCTCAGCGCCGAGGCGCCCTTGACCGCCCCGGCCTTGCCTGCCGGCAGCGTTGCCACGAACAGGGTGTTGCGGCGGCCGTCGTTCCAGGTATCCCAGTGGCGCACGAACAGCGAATCCCACACCTGGCCGCTGGCCTTGGCGTCCTTCTTTTCCTTCAGCTTCTTCTCGGTGCATGCCAGATCCGAGGCACAGGCCTGGAACACGCCGGCACTGAACAGCACGCGGTCGTCCTGCGGCGATACGTGGTAGCTGTCCACGTCCACCGGGAAGTCGGTCAGCTGACGCGGGGTGCCGCCGTTGATCGGCTGCGCGTACAGCTGCTGGCTGCCGTTCCTGGCGCTGAGGAAGTAGACGGTCTGGCCATCGGCCGACAGCGACGCGGAATTGACGTTCCAGCCGGCCGGGGTGATCTGCTTGGGCGGTGCCGCATCGCGGGTGCGCAGGTTGCGCGCGAACAGCGCGGTGGAGGCCTTCAGGTTGGCGTCCACGCTGCGCTTGGCGAACACCACAGTGCCACCGTCCGTGGTCAGTACCGGCGCGGAGACGCGGTCCATGGCCACCATGTCGCGGACTTCCAGGCCACGGGCAGCGGCAACGCTGGGCAGGGCAGCCAGCAGGCTCAGTGGCAGCAGGGCATGACGCAGTTTCATCGGGGTCTCCGCAGGACGGCAAAAAACCGATGGTAGGCCCGTGCGGCCGGGGCTGCCAAGGCCATCGGTCATGGCTGCCCGCGGGGTTGGCCCCGCCGCCAGAAAAAGCAAACCGCGCCGTAGCGCGGTTTGCGGTAGTGGGGGGGGGGGCGGCGGCACACACAGGGGGAACGCCTTTAAGAAGTGAGAGAAAACGGCCGCGCC
>NZ_JBDJKU010000071.1:0-19333 GCF_039673015.1 Stenotrophomonas sp. TWI1409 | reverse complement strand
CAGGATCGCCTGGGGTGTCTTCAAAAGCGGCCGGGACTTCGATCCGGCCATGCTGAAGGTGGGTCAAGCCTGCTTCCAGCAGGCTTGACCACGAACATAGGATCTCGACTCTACATAAGAGCGGAAGCCGTCGAGCATGGCTCGACGCTACAAAAGCCGAAGCGGCCGAACATGGCTCGACGCTACACCGGGGGCGTGCGCGGCCCGAACATGATCACCGCCATGCCGGCCAGGCACAGGGCTGCGCCGAACAGGTCCCAGCGGCTGGGGCGGATGCCATCGACCAGCCACAGCCAGAACAGCGCGGTGCCGATGTAGACACCACCGTAGGCCGCATAGACCCGGCCACTGGCGGTCGGGTGCAGGGTCAGCAGCCAGGCGAACAGGGCCAGGCTGGCGGCAGCCGGCAGCAGCAGCCACACGCTGCCGCCCTTGCGCAGCCACAACCACGGCAGGTAGCAGCCGACAATTTCGGCCAGCGCGGTCAGCAGGAACAGCGCGAGCGTCTTCACGCCTTCTCCGCCGCCTTGGCGTGCTGCCACAGTGCTTCCTGCGCATCCAGGTCCATCGACGCCAGCGCTCCACCCTGGGCGTCAGCCTGCGCTTCCATCGCACGGAAGCGGCGTTCGAACTTGTGGTTGGCCCCGCGCAGCGCCGCACCCAGATCGATATCGGCGTGGCGTGCCAGGTTGGCGCAGACGAACAGCAGATCGCCCAGCTCTTCCTGCAGGCGCGCTTTGTTGCCGGCAATATCGCCGCGCTCGAACTCCTCGCGCAGCTCCTGCAGTTCCTCCGCCGCCTTGTCCAGCACCGGCAACGGGCCCGGCCAGTCGAAACCGACCTTGGCCGCGCGCGACTGCAGCTTCACCGCTCGCTGCCATTCGGGCAGGCCACGCGAGATGCCGGCCAATGCGGAGGTGTCCTGCTCGCCCTTGGCGGCACGCTCGGCACGCTTGATCGCATCCCAGTTACGCGTCACCCCGTCGGCGTCATCGACGCTGACATCGGCGAACACGTGCGGGTGGCGGCGCTGCATCTTGTCGCTGATCGCGCGTGCGACCTCGGCGAAGGCAAAGGCGCCCTGCTCCTCGGCCATGCGTGCATGGAACACCACCTGCAGCAGCAGGTCGCCCAGCTCATCGCAGAGATCATCGAGGTCGCCACGGTCGATCGCATCGGCCACCTCGTAGGCTTCCTCGATGGTGTACGGCGCGATGGTCGCGAAGTTCTGTTCCAGGTCCCAGGGGCAGCCGCCCTGCGGATCGCGCAGGCGCGCCATGATCGCCAGCAGGCGTTCCAGTTCGTTGCTGGCTGCACTGCCGGCGATGGGGGTGTCATGCGCGCTCATGCGGCCTCCAGGGTCAGTCGGACAACCAGTCGCGCCACGGCAGGCTGGTATCACCAAGGGCAATGAAATCGCCGTTCAACAGGGTCTCGCGGCGGTTGTAGCGGAACGGCTTGCCGGTCGCTGCCGACAGTACCGCACCGCCGGCGGCGTGCAGTACGCACTGGCCGGCGGCGGTATCCCATTCGGAGGTCGGGCCCAGACGCGGATAGACATCCAGGCCACCTTCGGCGATCCGGCAGAATTTCAGCGACGAGCCCTGCGCGATGGTCTCGATGCGGCCCATGCGCGCCAGCAGCGCCTCGGTTTCCGGTGAGCGGTGCGAGCGGCTGGCGGCAACCCGCAGCGGTGCGGTGGCCGGCGTGCGGGTGCGCAGCACGGTGTCGTGCAGGCCCTGCCGGCGATAGGCCAGCTCGCCGCGCATGGCATGCCAGACGATGCCCGTCACCGGGGCCAGCACCACGCCGAAGGCCGGTGCGCCCTGGTAGATCAGCGCGATGTTGACGCTGAACTCGCCGTTGCGCTTGACGAACTCACGGGTGCCATCGAGCGGATCGACCAGCCAGTAGGCGCCCCAGTGGCGGCGCTGCTCCCAGGGTACCTGCGCCGATTCCTCGGACAGGATCGGCAGATCCGGGGTCAGCTGCTGCAGGCCCTGTTCAATGACCTGGTTGGCCGCCAGGTCGGCACTGGTAACCGGGCTGTTGTCGTCCTTGATCTGCACGTCGAAGCCATCGGCATAGACCTGCATGATGGCCTGTCCGGCTTCCTGGGCAATGGCGATGGCGGTCTCGCGCAGGTCCGTGGTCAGTTTGATCATCGCAAACCCTGCAGCCACTGGCGGGCGATGAACAGCGCCGCCAGCGAGCGTCCCTCGGAGAAGTCCTCGCGCAGCATCAGCTGGTCCAGCTCGGCCAGCCTCCACGGGACGACTTCCAGTTCTTCCGGCTCGTCGCCGGCCAGCTTTTCCGGGTACAGGTCGCGCGCCACCACCAGCCACGACTGGTGGCTCATGTAGGTCGGGGCCAGGGTCATCGCGCGCAGCACATCCACCCGGCGCGCGCCGTAACCGGCCTCTTCCTTCAGTTCGCGGTCGGCCGCCTGCTCGGGGGTCTCGCCGGCATCGATCCGGCCCTTGACCAGGCCCAGTTCGTAGCGGTGCATGCCGGCGGCGTATTCACGTACCAGCAGCACGGTTTCGTCGTCGAGCATCGGCACCACCACCACCGCGCCATGCCCCCGGCTGACCAGCCGCTCGAAGCGGCGGCGTTCGCCGTTGGAGAACTCCAGGTCCAGGTGCTGGCGCTGGAAGGGACCGTTCTCCTCATCGGTGATCCGATGGATGATCGGCAAGCGACGGCCGGCACGGTCATCGTTCATGCGGAATCTCCGCGGCGGCCGGCGCCTGCGCCGGGGCCGATAGAATGTGCAGGCAGCAACATGTTCATGAGCCCGAAATGCTAGCAGACCCAACCCCCTCCCCGCTGGCCCGCCATTGGCGGCAGCGCGACCTGCAGGTGCTGTGGCACCCCTGCACGCAGATGCGCGAGCATCCGCACACCCTGCCGCTGGTGCCGATCGCCCGCGGCGAAGGTGCCTGGCTGATCGACCACGACGGCAATCGCTATCTGGATGCGGTCAGCAGCTGGTGGACCAACCTGTTCGGCCATGCCGAGCCGCGCATCGGCGGTGCCATTGCCGCCCAGGCCGGGCAGCTGGAACAGGTGATGCTGGCCGGCTTCGGCCACGAGCCAGCGATCACCCTGGCCGAACGCCTGCTGGCGCTGGCCCCGCGCCAGCCTGGCCGCGAACCGCTGGCCAAGGTGTTCTACGCCGACAACGGCTCCGCCGGCGTGGAAGTGGCGCTGAAGATGGCCTTCCAGTATTTCCAGAACCGTGGCGAGCCGCGGCGCACGCGTTTCATCGCACTGGAGAACGGCTACCACGGCGAGACCCTGGGCGCGCTCGCGCTGGGCGACATCCCCCTGTACCGCCGTGTCTATGCACCGCTGCTGGCCGAAGGGCTGTTCGCGCCCTCGCCCGACGCTTACCTGGCCGAGCCCGGCCAGAGCGCCGCCGATCGCGCGCGCCAGGCCGCCGATGGCCTGGCCACACTGTTCGACCAGCATCCGGGCGAGATCTGTGCGGTGATCCTGGAGCCACGCCTGCAGTGCGCGGGCGGCATGCGCATGCACGATCCGGTGTACCTGCAGCGGGTTCGCGAACTGTGTGATGCGCACGGTGCATTCATGATCGCCGACGAGATCGCCACCGGTTTCGGCCGCACCGGTACCCTGTTCGCCTGCGAGCAGGCCGGGGTGATGCCGGACCTGATGTGCCTCTCGAAAGGCCTGACCGGCGGCTTCCTGCCGCTTGCCGCGGTACTGGCCACGCAGGCCCTGTACGACGCGTTCCTCGACGACTCGCGCGAGCGCGCCTTCCTGCATTCGCACAGCTACACCGGCAACCCGCTGGCCTGCGCGGCCGCGCTGGCGACGCTGGACATCTTCCGCGACGACGATGTGATCGCGCGCAACCGCGGCATCGCCTCGGTGATGGGCACGCTGGCCGCACCGTTCAGCGACCATCCGCACGTGGCCGACGTGCGCCAGGCCGGCATGGTGGTGGCGTTCGAGCTGTCGCGCGATGGCAACAAGCGCACACCGTTCGACCCGGCCATGCGGCTGGGCCTGCAGGCCTACAAGGCCGCGCTGAAGCGCGGTGTGGTACTGCGTCCGCTGGGCGACGTGCTGTACTGGATGCCACCCTACTGCGTGGATGACGAACAACTGGAGCTGCTGGCACATACCACGCTGGCGGCGATTGACGAGGCGATTGCATGCGCGTGACCCGCTGCCCCATCGACCTGGCGCTGCACAGCGGCCAGACCGTGACCCTGCCGGAAGAGACCGCCAACCACCTGGTACGGGTGATGCGCCTGCGCGAGGGCGATACCTGTGTGCTGTTCAACGGCGATGGCCATGACTACAGCGCCACGCTGACCGTGGCCGGCAAGCGCGAAGTGCAGGTGCGCATCGACGCCGTGCAGGCCATCGACAACGAATCGCCGCTGACGATCACCCTGCTGCAGGGCATCGCCCGTGGCGAGAAGATGGACCTGATCCTGCAGAAAGCCACCGAACTGGGCGTGGCGGCGATCATTCCGGTCAACGCCGAGCGCACCGAGGTGAAGCTGGATGCAGCACGGGCGGAGAAGCGCGTGGCGCACTGGAACAATGTGGTGACCTCGGCCTGCGGCCAGTCCGGGCGCGCGCGCATTCCGCAGGTGGGATCCCCGCTGTCGCTGGCGCAGGCGGCAGCGGCGCTGCCGCCCGATACGCTGCGGCTGACCCTGGATCCGCAGGGTGCGCACCGGCTGTCGACGCTGGACGCCGCGCCTGGCGGGGGCATCGTGATTGCAATCGGTCCGGAAGGGGGGTGGTCGCCACGCGACCGTGATCAACTGGCGGCCGCGGGCTTCCAGGGCCTGCAGCTGGGGCCGCGCATCCTGCGCACGGAAACGGCCGGCCTGGCCGCGATTGCAGCACTGCAGGCGCGGTTGGGGGATCTGGGGTAAGGGCCGATTCCTGGTAGTGCCGGCCGCTGGCCGGCCTCCACGGAATCATGCGGTTGCCGGCCAGCGGCCGGCACTACCAGGAATTCAAAATGCCCGGCGGATGTCCGATCAGGCCGCCAGCGAATCCAGGGCGGCTTCCAGCGCGTCCAGGTTCGGCAGCAGCGCGCTCTGCTCGCCCAGCAGCACACGCATGTGCACGATGTCCGGCAGGGTTTCTTCCGAGGCATCAGCCAGCAGGCCGTCGCGCGGCACCGAAATCAGCTGCGGGAAGTTCTGCGTCAGCAGGGCGTAGTACGGGCGTTGCGCGTTGCCGCTGAGGGCCTTCAGCACCACCACCTTGTTGTGGCCGCCCACGGCTTCCTCGCCCAGCCCGGAAAGGCGCGCGAACGACACCAGCGGCACCTGCCAGCCATGCCAGCCGATCTCGCCGACCAGCCAGCGCGGCGCATCGGAGACCGGCTGCACCGGCACGCGCGACATCATTTCGGCCACGGTGGCATTGGGCAGCAGCACGCGCGCGTTGCCGGCCTGGATCAGGACGCCACGGATTTCGTCATTGCTGGCATAGCTCATGGTGCTTCTCCGTTGTCGTCCTGCTCACCCCAGCGCGCGGCAATCGCCTGTGCCAGTTCCTGCGGTTCTCCAGCCACCATGCCGGCAGCAACCACCGCCGTCGCCGCAGCCGGGTCGTAGCAGCCCTCGCCCACCTGCCCGGCCACCCATGCACCGGCGGCGGCCAGATCCAGCGCCGGACCAACATGCGCAAGGTCAGCGCCGCTGAGCAGGACCAGCGCGGTGTGGTCAGCTGGCAGCGCGGCAATCGCAATGCCCTGCGCGTCGTTGACGAAATGCAGGCCGTCACTGGCTGCCTGCACGCCGATGTCATCGGCCAGCACGTGCACTTCACCCGGAGTTGCACGCTGGCCGGCTTCAGCCAGCTGCACCGGCAACGGCGACACGCGTGCCATCTGCTTGACCAGGTTGCCGTAGCGCCCGCCATCCAGGCGCATGTGCACCAGGACCGGCACGCTCAGCGAAGGCGGCAGCGCGCCGAGCAGGCGACGCAGCGCATCCGGGCCACCGATGCCGGCCAGCACCAGCAGCGATCCGGCGCGTGCGCCCACGGGCGCTGCGGCATCCAGATCGACCAGGCTCAGATGACCGGTATCGAAGGAAGGCAGCGGAGCCTCCACCGCAGCGTGGTGCGGAGCGGTTGCCGAGGCATCGGCCTCGTCCTCGACCAGCGACCAGGCGGTGTGGTCGAAGGAGACCGGCGGTAGCGGCGGTACTGCGGACGCGGTCTCTGCCAGCGACGGCAGTGCGGGGGCCTGCAGCGGCTCAGGCACCACCGGCTGCAGCGCGGCCAGCGCCTGTTCCAGCGCGATCGGTTCGTGCAGCTGCGCAGGCGGCGAGTACAGAGTGTCAGCGGGGACCTCGTCGGCCCAGCTCAATGCCTGCTCCAGGTGCGGCTGCAGCGCTTCTTCCTGCGGCGCCGGTGGCGGTGCCGGGTGGCCCGGCTCCAACTGCAGGCTGGGTTCTTCTTCGGCCCCCGGCGGCAACACCTGCTGGTGGCCATGCAGCTTGGCGGACAGATGACGGCCCCAGCGCTGAGCCTCCCAGCCATCACGACGTGCAGCCAGTTCGGCCTCGTCGAAGACCAGGGTCAGACCCGGTGCGGACAGCACCGCTTCCAGGCGCTCCAAGGCGTCCTCGATGGCGGCTTCCAGCGCGATCACCACGAACTGTGGGCGCGCCTCCTGCAGGACCCGCGCCTCCAGCGTGTTGGGATCATCTTCCAGCACCAGCTGCACATCGGCGTGCGACAACGCCTCACGCAGGCGCTCACGCGCCGCGCCGGGACGGGCCAGCAGGGCCACGGCCGGAGCCGCTTGGGTTTCACTCACGGACACGGGCGATCCCCAGCAGGTCGTACACGTTACGCATCAGGTCCAGTTCCTGGTACGGCTTGCCCAGGTAACGCTGGACACCGATCTCGAAGGCGCGCTGGCGGTGCTTGTCACCGCTGCGCGAAGTGATCATCACGATCGGCACGTCCCTGTAGCGCGGGTCGGCACGCATCGCGGTGGCGAGCTCGTAGCCATCCATGCGCGGCATCTCGATATCCAGCAGCATCAGGTCCGGCACGCGCTCTTCCAGGCGTTCCAGCGCTTCCACGCCATCGCGGGCGACGCTGACCTCGAAGTTGTGGCGTTCGAGGATGCGGCCGGTGACCTTGCGCATCGTCAGCGAGTCGTCGACCACCATCACCAGCGGCACCTGGCGCTCCTGGCGCGGTGCGTTGGCCAGCACAGGCAGCGTCGGGTTGGCGAGGAAGCGGCGCACCAGCGGCGCCACGTCCAGGATCACCACCACGCGGCCATCGCCGGTGATGGTCGCGCCGTAGATGCCCGGCACCGACGCGATCTGCAGGCCGACCGGCTTGACCACGATTTCGCGGTTGCCCAGCACCTGGTCGATCGCCACGGCGGCACGCAGATCACCGGCACGGACCAGCAGCAGCGGCACCTGGTCCTGGCCATCGGCACGCGCCGGGGCCTGCCCGACCAGGCTGCCGAGGTCGTACAGCGGATAGTCTTCGCCGCTGTAACGGTAGCTGCTGTCGGCGGCTTCGAAACGCTCGCGCGACAGGCGGCCGATACCACTGACCGAGGCCACCGGCACCGCGAAGGTGGTTTCGCCGATCTGCACGAACACCGCCTGGGTGACGGCCAGCGTCTGCGGCAGGCGCAGGGTGAAGCGTACGCCCTGGCCCCGCACCGACTGGATGTCGACCGAGCCACCGAGCTGGCGCACTTCGTTGCGCACCACGTCCATGCCCACGCCACGACCGGCCAGCTGGCTGACCTGGTCGGCGGTGGTGAAGCCGGACGCGAAGATCAGGTTGTCCAGCTCCTGCTCGTTCGGCTGCGCATCGGCGGCCAGCAGGCCACGGTCGATGGCGCGGCGGCGGATCGCCTCGCGGTCCAGGCCGGCACCGTCATCGGCCACTTCCAGCACGATTTCCGAACCTTCGCGGTGCAGGCGGATGGCGATCTCGCCCTCCTCCGGCTTGCCGGCGGCGCGGCGCTGTTCCGGCGCTTCCAGGCCATGGGCCACGGAGTTGCGCAGCATGTGTTCCAGCGGCGCGACCATGCGGTCGAGGACGTTGCGGTCCAGTTCGCCGTGGGTTCCTTCCAGGGTCAGGTGGACCTGCTTGCCGGTATCCATGCCGGACTGGCGGACCACGCGGCGCAGGCGCGGCACCAGGCCATCGAACGGCACCATGCGCGCGCGCATCAGGCCATCCTGCAGCTCGGAGCTGACGCGCGACTGCTGCTGCAGCAGCGAATCGTACTGGCGCGACAGATCGTCCAGCACGCCCTGCAGGCCCCCCAGGTCGGCCGCCGACTCGTTCAGCGCACGGCTGAGCTGCTGCAGGGTGGAGAAGCGGTCCAGCTCCAGCGGATCGAACTTCTGGTCGGCCTGGTCCTGCTCGCGCTGGTAGCGGGCGACGATCTGCGCCTCGGTTTCCAGGTCGAGTCGCCGCAGCTGGTCGCGCAGTCGCGCATTGGTGCGCTCCAGTTCGCCCATGGCACCACGGAAGGCACCCAGCTGCTGTTCAAGCCGCGAGCGGTAGATCGCCACTTCACCGGCATGGTTGACCAAGCGGTCGAGCAGGTCGGCACGCACGCGCACCTGCTCCTGCTGCGGACGCGCCAGCGGATCTTCATCGACCACGCCCTCGGCCGGAAGCGGAGCCGACAGCGGCGCTTCGATCGGGGCCGCCAGTGGGCCCGCGGCCTGTGCGGGCACGGTCTCGATCTCGCTGGCCGCACGCGCGGCCGCAGCGGCTGCGGCGATATCGATGGTGGTGCGGACCTCGAAGGCTTCGACCAGATCCTGCGCCGGCTCCACCACGCGGTGCGCGCCGGTGCGGGTGAGCAGCTGGTGCAGGCGGTCAAAGCCACGCTCCAGCAGCTGCACGTCGCGACGTTCGATCTCGGTACGGCCAGCGGCCACCGCTTCCAGCAGCGATTCGATGCTGTGGCCAAGGTCGCCGATGGCATTGATGCCAGCCATGCGTGCGCCACCCTTCAGGGTGTGCAGATCACGCTGCAGGCCGGCCAGCACCTCGCGGTCCTGCGGTGCATCGCGCAGTTCGCTGATCAGGCCATCGCAGTGGTCGAGCAGGTCCTTGCCTTCCTCGACAAAGATATCGACCAGCTCGCGGTCGTACACGCTGAAGTCGAGTGCATCGGCGCCGTCTTCGGCATCCGCCGCAACAGGTGCCTGCTCGTGGTGCGGCGCACGCGGCACGATGTCGGTCGCTGCAACCTGTGCATCGGTATCGACCGTGCCCTGGCCCGGTGCGTCTTCCATTTCGAAGAAGCGCACCGCAGCAGTGCCGCCCTGCGGCGCCTCTGCGGTGATCTCCTCAATCACCGTCGCCGGGGACGGCTGATCGGCGCTCTCTCCTTCACCGACCGCCGCCTCCCCGCCGACGTCCGCATCCTCGGCAAAGGCATCTGCCTCACCCGGCGCGAGTTCGCTGGCCTGGAGGCCGATCACGGGCCATTGCCCGTCGTCGTCCAGGGTCTGCTCCTCCTCGATCACGTGCAGGCCGGCCTCGAGCGCGGCTGCCAGCGTGACCGGTTCTGCAAAACCCGGCACAGCCATTTCATCCTGCAGGCTCGACAGCTCGCTGTCGAGTGGCAGTGCAGCAGCGTCGTCAATGACGTTGTCATCGTCACTGTCCGAATCAAACGGCAACGGCGTATTCAGGTCGATCGCGTCAACTTCCGCAGACACCGGCAACTCTTCCGCGTCGCGGTCATCCACCGGCAGCGCACTGGCGTCGAGGTACGGCGACAGATCGTCCGCCATGGTCAGGTCAGCGTCGTCGACCGTCGCGATCGCCGGCACGGCATCTGATTCGTCCTGGGCGACATCAGGCGCACTTTCAATCGGCTGGATCGATTCAATCGCGCCGGTGTCGTCCGCGGCAGGTTCACCTTCGCCCGGCACCGACGGCCAGCCGGCGTCGAAGTAACGCGAAAGATCGTCGCTGGCGGTCAGCTCACCCACGTCCAGGCCGCTGTCGGCTGCGACGTCCAGCGCCTCCAGCCCGGTTGCAGCTGGAACCGGTTCCAGCGCATCTTCGGCATGCGACTGCGGCTCGGCAATGAGATCGGTCGCCGCATTGAAAGCGGACGGCATGCTGGTTTCGTCCAGCGTGTCCAGCCCGGCCAGCGGCGCTTCGGCCGCGGATGCCTGCTCGGCATCAGGCGCCAGCTCGACGCCCTCTTCGTCCTCGTCTTCCAGCGCGAACAGCGGCCAGCGCGCTTCCGGCAGCTCGCCGGCCAATGCCTGCAGCCGCTGCACCAGCGCGCCCTGCGGAACAATCCGCGGCTGTTCGGCCTGCAGCGCCTCCATGGTCGCGGTGATCGCCTGCGCGGTCGCATCCAGTGCGGCTACGCCCTCGTCGCCAGGCACCACGTCGGCGGCCAGGGCGCGCTTGATGTAGGACTCGGCACCGCCGGTGACCGCCGTGATTTCCGGCACTTCGGTCATCGCGAAGGCGCCGTTCATGGTGTGCACCGCACGCAGCAGTGCGTCGCTGACCGGCTGCGGTGCCTGCTGCGCCGAGCGCAGCCATTCCTGCAGGGTCGCCTGGTGGACTTCGACCTCGGCCTCAAGGATCTCGCGCAGTACGCTGTCGATGTTGGCCGGGGTACCGGCGTCTTCCGCCACCGCCGTGGCATCGGCCTGCGCCGACGCAGCGGCCTCGGCTTCCAGCAGGCGGCTGATTTCGTCTTCGCCTTCGGACTCGGCCAGTGTCGCTGCCGGTGCGGCCGCAGCCGGCAACGGCACGTAGAAGGTCTCCTCGCCGGCACCGACCCGATCGGCAATGGCCTGCATCGCCTGCAGGTCCACGCTGATGCGCTGGCCATGGCGCAGCGCGGCGTTCAGCTGCGGCAACGCGGCATGGGCGTTGTCGACCATCGCCAGCACCGCCGGAGTCGCCGGGCGACTGCCATCGAGCACGCGATTGAGCATGCCTTCGATCTTCCAGGCGAACTCACCCAGGGTGCGTGCACCCACCAGGCGGCCACTGCCCTTGAGGGTGTGGAAGATGCGGCGGATCGGCCGCAGCCGATCCATGTTGTCCAGCTGCATGCGCCATGCCGGCAGCAGCGTGCCCAGGTTGGCCAGCTCGTCGTCGAACTCTTCCAGGAACACCTCGCGGATATCCTCGTCGATGTTCTCGGCATCGTCGTCGAAGCCGGCCTCGAAGCCGGCCTCGGTCCCGGCCACGACCGGGATGTCCGCAACGGGCGGAGCCGCCATGGCCTGCGGATTGAAGTCGGCCGCCGCGGCGCTCAGCTCGGCGAAGAACTGCGCGTCGGCTTCGCTGAAGTCGATGGGCGCGATGGTGTCGATATCAATCACCGACACCGCCGGTGCCGGTGCCGGTGAATCGGAGACCGGCGTCAGCACCTCGGCCATCGGCGCGGGCACGTCCTCCTGCACATCCGCCGGAACCGCGTCCGCTTCGGCAACGACAGGGCTTTCGTCCACCCGCACGGGTGCAGCGGGATCGACGATCTCCAGCGCCGGGTGCAATCCGGCATCGTCGTCCAGCGACAGCGTCTCCATCGCGTGCAGCGACAGCACGTCGTCGGCATTGTCCAGCGCATCGGCGTCGAAACGGAACACCACGTCGTCACCAGCGGCGACCACATCGTGCTCGGCAGCCACCGGGTCGAACACGGGCGCAGCAACGTCAGCGGTGTCGAAGGGCACCGACGCGTCGACGTCATCCTCGACATCCATCACAGCCACATCGGCCAATGCCGGCGGTGTTGCCTCCGACAGTGTCCACTGCGGCGCCGGTTCCACGCTGGTTTCGGCCCGTTCGAAACTGACCGGGTCGAAGCTGGCGAAGGTCGGACTGCGCTCGTCTTCGGCACTCGCGGTCGGCTCGGAGTCCGGATGGAACGGTGCGAGATCCCATTGCGGTACCTCGGGCGCAGGCGCGCTGGACGCGGCGAAGACCAGCGGTGCATCCGCGTCGTCATGCAGCGACAGCGGTGTGGAGGCGACACTCCCCAGCGCCCCGAACATCAGGCGGTTGTCCACCACCTCCGGTGCAGGCGCGGCCGGTGGCGGATCGAAGGTGAAGTCCGGCAGCGGCACCGGCACCGTGCCGGCGGCGGGCGCGGCCGGCTGCACCGGAATCTCGATGGGCTCCGGCTCTACCGGCTCGGCCTGCAGCGCGATCGGCTCGCGGTCCACCAGCAGCGATGCGAACGGAATCGGCGCGGCGGCAACAGGCGCCACCGCATTGCGGTCCGGCAACGGCCAATAGCGCAACGCTTCAAGGCTGCTGCGGGTGATGTCGAGGATGTCCTCGCGGCCCGGGCGGCGGTCGCGCAGAGCCTCGAGGTAGTACTCCAGACTGGCCATGGCATCGGCCAGGGTGTCCAGCTGGCGGCCACTGGGCACGCGCTGGCGACCGATCAGCTCGGCTTCGATGTACTGCTGCACACCGCGCAGGTAATCGGCGGCGGTGTTCAGGTCGAGCATGCGCAGCGCACCGGACACATCGCCCAGCAGGCGCGGCACGTCCTGCAGCTCGGCATGGTTCCAGCTGGTTTCAATGAAAGCGACGAAATGCTCGCGGGCGGCGGCGAAGTTGGCGATGGCCTCATGTGCCAGCACCTCCACCGTGCGCCGGTTCTCCATCGCGCTGGGGTCATCTTCGCCACTGCCGCCGGCGCCCAGATGGGCGACCTGGTCGTCCAGCGACGCGTCCACGTAGAGCAATGCGCCGGCGATATCCAGCAGCAGGTTCTCGTCGATCTGCTGGCGCCCTTCGACCACGCCACGCAGCGCATCGCGCTGCTGCACGACCACCCCGCGGGCAACGCCCAGGCCCATCATGCCCAGCGTATCGGCCACGGCGCCAAGTTCGTTGGCCTGGGTCTGCAGCTGTTCGGGCGCACCGCCAGTACGCAGGTGCAGGTCCAGCGCATCCTTGATACGCAGCAGTTCTTCCTTCACCGCGCTGCCCACGGTATCCAGCAGCTCGCGGTTGCGCCCGCTCAGGCTGCCACGGGCATGGTCCAGCTCGGCCTCGGTGGCGCTGACGCTGTCCGGCGCGAACGCCAGCAGCACGCTGTCATGCACCCCTTCTTCGCCCCGCGCGGCACGGATTTCGTTGAGCAGCGGCATCAGCACGATCGGAATGTCGCGGTGACCGTTCTGCAGGCGCTCCAGGTAATCGGGCAGCAGCACGCTGCCGCGCATCAGGGTCGCGCAGGCTTCATCCCGATCAGCCACGCTACCGGCGCCGATGGCATTGGCCAGCTGTTCCAGCTCCTCGGCCACCATCGCCGGGGCGTACAGCTCGACCATGCGCAGGGTGCCCTGCACCTGGTGCAGGTAGCCGGCGCAGATGCGCATGCGGCTGGCATCGGCCGGGTCTTCCGCGTAGTACTCGACCTCGTTGCGCACCTGGCGCAGGGTCTCGTCCAGCTCGGGCTTGACCCAGCCCAGCGCTGCGTGGCTCATCGCATCGCGCAGACTGCTCATGGACGCGCTCCGTTCGCCGCCGCGCGGAAGCCGCGCGAGTTCTGGCGTGGGGAATGGAAATGCTTCATCGACTGGTTCCTTGCTCGCCGCCCTGCCCGCGTCACGCCGGCAGCTTGAAGTCGGCGACCGAACGACGCAGGTCGGCCGCCAGCTGCGCGAGGTGACCGATCGATTCGGCGGTCTGCCCGGCACCCTGCGAGGTCTGGCCGGTGATCTGCCGGATCACGCCCATGGTGCGGGTGATGTCCGAGGCCGCAGCCGACTGCTGCTGGGCGGCGATGGAGATGTTCTTGATGAGGGTGTTCAGTGCATTGGACACGCGCTCGATTTCGGTCAGTGCGGTGCCGGCGTCCTCGGCCAGGCGTGCACCGGACACCACTTCGGCGGTGGTCTGTTCCATCGAGGTGACCGCTTCGTTGGTATCGGCCTGAATGGCCTGGACCAGGTTCTCGATGCGTCGGGTTGCGCCCGAGGTGCGTTCTGCCAGGCGCTGCACTTCGTCGGCCACGACCGCGAAACCGCGGCCCGCTTCACCGGCCGAAGCCGCCTGCACCGCCGCGTTCAATGCCAGGATGTTGGTCTGCTCGGAAATGTCGTTGATCAGTTCCACGATCGAGCCGATTTCCTGCGACGACTCGCCCAGGCGCTTGATGCGCTTGGAGGTTTCCTGGATCTGGTCACGGATCTGGTCCATGCCCTGGATGGTCTCGCGCACCACGCCGGCACCTTCGGCGGCGATCACCACCGAGCGCTGTGCCACGTCGGCCGACTCGGCCGAGTTGCGCGACACCTGTTCGATGCTCGCCGCGATTTCACCGATGCGGTCCGAGGCCGAGGTGATCTGGTTGGCCTGATGGCCCGCCGCCTCTGCCAGCTGCATGGCGGTGGCCTGGGTTTCCTGGGTGGACAGCGCGACCTTGGCCGAGGTGTCGTTGATGGTGGTCACCAGGTGGCGCAGCTCGTCCACCGCGTAGTTGATCGCGTCGGCGATGGCGCCGGTCATGTCCTCGGTCACCGAGGCCTTCACGGTCAGGTCGCCCTCACCCAGCGAGGAGATTTCGTCCAGCAACCGCATGATCGCCTGCTGGTTGCGGCTGTTGAATTCCACCTGTGTCTGGTAGCGCAGTTCCTGCTCGCGCGAGCGGCTGCGCACGTTGGTGGAGACGAAGCCGATGATCGCGATCAGCGACAGCGCACCGGACACCACGCCGATCCAGAAGTTCGGGAACAGGCGGGTATCGGACACCGAGCCGAACGAGGAGAACGCCTCGAACAGCTTGCGGCTGTCGTCCAGCATGTGCGCCGAACCCTGGCCCAGCGCGGTGGCGGCGGACTGGGCGGCAAACAGCTGGCGCGAGCTGGCCAGGATCGCATCGGCGTCCTGCTTCATTGCCTCCCACTTCTGCTGCGACTGCTCCAGCGCGGCCACGGCGGCGGCACCGCGCACGGCGGTGATGCCCAGTTCCTCGTTGCCGTTGCGCAGGCCGTCGAGCACCTGCGAGAACACGGTGATGTCGCGTGCCAGTGCATCGCCCGAGGTGGCAGCGGCGCTGCCACCGGCACGCATTTCGGTCACGCGGCGGGCCATCGAACCGGCCACCACGACCTGCTGCAGTGCGCTGTACACCTGCGACGACGGCGCGCCCGAGGCGGACATCGCGCGCACCAGCTCGTTCAGCTGGGCCTGCAGGCCCGGCACCGCGCCGGTGAAGTTGTTGGCATTGCCGGCCAGCGCCAGCACGGCGGGCTCGCTGGCGACCAGCTGCCCGGCCTGCTTGCCCAGCGGCGCCCAGGTCTCGGCCAGGGTGGCGATCGCACCGGACACGCCCGGTTCCTTGCCGTAGCGCCCCTGCAGGGTCGACACGTTCTGTTCGATCGCGTTGCGGGTGGCCTTGAAGGCGGTGAACGCCTGCGCGTTGCCGCCCACCGCATCACGGCCCTGGTTGGCCAGCTGCTGTGACAGCACCTGCAGGTCGGCCGCCTTGGAGCCGGCATCGGCCAGGCGACTGCCCTGCCAGGTGGCGACGCCGGTGTTGACGCCGAACAGGATCATCGATGCCAGCAGCAGGAACAACCAGAGGTTGCTGCCGCCCAGCCGCAGCTTGCCGGTCTTGGTGGCGTCCGAAGCAGTACTCATCGTTCAACCTCGATCTTCAATGCAGGGGGCGATGCCCGGCCTCAGGCCGCGGCTTGCCGGAATTCAGGGGTACGCGACAGCAGCGAGAGCGAGAACACGCCCCAGTCGTGGCCGTCGGCGTGGAAGGCGCGATCGACGAAGTGGCCGTAACGTCCTTCGGCCAGCGTGCCGGCCGCGATCTGCTGGTCCAGTTCGAAGCTGCGCTGGCCGAACAGTTCATCGATGGTCAGCGCGACGTCGCCGCCGGCCTGGCGCATGATCAGCACGCGCTGGCCTTCCTGCTGCACGGTGCGCGTGCCTTCCAGGAAGTACTTCAGGTCGACCACCGGGAACAGGTTGCCGCGCAGGTTGCCTACGCCCAGCAGCCACGGCTGCGCGCACGGCACCGGGGTCACCGGCGGCATCGGCACGATTTCCACCACTTCGCGGAAATCGGACACCAGCCGGCGCTGGCCGACGCGGTAGCCCACGCCACGCCAGAGGTCCTGGGCGAACTGCCGTTCGGGCAGCTGCACCGCATGGGCCAGGCTGCGCCGTTCGTAGGCTTCGAGAATGTCGAAGGGCGAGCGCATCAGGCCACCAGTTCGTTGATCCGCGCGATCAGTTCATCCTCGCGCGGCGGCTTGACGATGTAATCGGCTGCGCCCTGGCGCAGGCCCCATGCCTTGTCGGTTTCCATCGCCTTGGTGCTGACGATGATCACCGGGATGTGCTTGATCGCCGCGTCACGGGCCATCGCGCGGGTGGCCTGGAAGCCGCTCATGCCGGGCAGGACCACGTCCATCAGCACCAGCTGCGGCACCTGGTCGCGGACCAGCTGCAGTCCATCCTCGGCGTTGTCCGCTTCCAGCACCTCATGGCCGGCACGGCGCAGCCACTGGGTGAACACCGCGCGGTCGGTCGGTGAATCCTCGATCAGAACGATACGAGCCATTGTGCCTTTCCCCCCTGGTCAGGCGTTGACGTATGTGCGGATGGCACCCAGCAGTTCTTCACGCGTGAAAGGCTTCGTCAGGTACTGCTCCGAGCCGACGATGCGTCCCCGCGCCTTGTCGAACAGGCCATCCTTGGACGACAGCATGATGACCGGGGTCGCCTTGAACAGCTGGTTGCCCTTGATCAGCGCACAGGTCTGGTAGCCGTCCAGGCGCGGCATCATGATGTCGACGAAGATGATCTGCGGTTGCTGGTCTGCGATCTTCGCAAGCGCTTCGAAGCCGTCGGTGGCGGTGACCACCTCGCAGCCTTCGCGCTTGAGCAGCGTTTCCGCAGTCCTGCGGATGGTCTTCGAATCATCGATGACCATCACCCGGAGTCCTGCGAGTTCCCCGCCCGCAGTCGTGTTTTCAGTCATTGCCTATCCCCAAGCGCACGGCCCGATCTCTGGCGGGGGCCGCTACGAAAGCGTATCTATATCGCACTTTCCGCGCCCGCTTCAAGGCCGCCCCATGGCGCGGGGCATGGCACCCTCCTGAACGTGACGGGTTTCGCAATGCGTGCGCGACCGCCGGGCGGACGCTGCGTTGCAGTAAGGCGGGGAGGCGCGCGACCGGCGTTGCCGCTACCATCAACGCCTTGCCAGACAGGTGCGCCCATGCCGTTGAACGTCATCGTGGTGATGGACCCCATCGCCCACATCAAGATCGCCAAGGACACCACCTTCGCCATGTTGCTGGAAGCCCAGCGCCGCGGCCATGCCCTGCACTACGTGCGCCCGGGCGGGTTGGCCCTGGAAGGTGGCGTGGCGGTGGCCCAGACCGCACCGCTGCTGGTGCGCGACGACCCGGCCGGCTGGTATGAGCTGGGTGCGTTCAGCCGTACCGAGTTCGGTCCCGGCCAGATCGTGCTGATGCGCAAGGACCCTCCGGTCGACGCCGAGTACATCTACGACACCCAGGTGCTGGACGTGGCCGCCGCTGCCGGTGCCTGCGTGGTCAACAACCCGCAGGGCCTGCGCGACTACAACGAGAAGCTTGCCGCCCTGCTGTTCCCGCAGTGCTGCCCGCCGACCCTGGTCAGCCGCGATGCCAAGGCGCTGAAGGCCTTTGCCCTGGAACACGGCCAGGCGGTTCTGAAGCCGCTGGATGGCATGGGCGGCCGCTCGATCTTCCGCAGCGGCCAGGGCGATCCGAACCTGAATGTGATCCTGGAAACCCTGACCGACGGCGGCCACAGGATGGCGCTGGCACAGAAGTTCATTCCCGACATCACCGCCGGCGACAAGCGCATCCTGCTGGTCGATGGCGAACCCGTCGACTACTGCCTGGCGCGCATCCCGCAGGGTGATGAATTCCGCGGCAACCTCGCCGCCGGTGGCCGCGGCGAAGGCCGCCCGCTGAGCGAGCGCGACCGCTGGATCGCCGCCCAGGTCGGGCCGGAGATGAAGCGTCGCGGCATGCGCTTCGTCGGCCTGGACGTGATCGGTGATTACCTGACCGAGGTCAACGTGACCAGCCCGACCTGCGTGCGCGAACTGGACGCACAGTACGGCCTGAACATTGCCGGCACCCTGTTCGACGCACTCGAGGCCGGCCTGCGCTGATGTCTGCCGCACCTGCCGTACTGCCCCCGCCGCCGCGCGAAGCGCAACGGCTGGGGGCGACCATCGCGCTGTCGGTGCTGGTCCACGCCCTGCTGATCCTGGGCGTGGGCTTCGCCGTGAAGGGCGATGCACCGCTGGTGCCGACGCTGGAAGTGATCTTCAGCCAGACCCGCACCGCACTGACGCCGAAGCAGGCTGATTTCCTGGCCGCAGCCAACCAGGAAGGCGGTGGCGAACACGACCGCGCACAGCGTCCGCGTGACAACCAGGCCGGCATCGTGCCGCAGGCCCAGTCCGGAATCAGCCCGATTCCGCAGCAGCAGCAATCGGCCGCACCGGTTCCGCCGCCGCAGGCGCGGGTGGTCAGCAGCCGCAATGGCGAAGAGGTGGTCGCGCAGGCGCAGTCCCGGCCCACGCCGGATCAGCCCGAACCGGACGCACCGCTGAGCGCGCGCGAGCAGCGCGATGTGGAAATGGCCCGCCTGGCCGCTGAAGTGCACCTGCGCTCGGCGCAGTACGCCAAGCGTCCGAACCGCAAGTTCGTGTCGGCCAGCACGCGCGAATATGCCTATGCCAACTACCTGCGTGCCTGGGTCGATCGCGCCGAGCGCGTCGGCAACCTGAACTACCCGGACGAGGCCCGGCAGCGCCGCCTGGGTGGCCAGGTGGTGATCAGCGTGGGGGTGCGCCGCGATGGCAGCGTGGAAAGCAGCCGGATCCTGCGTTCGAGCGGGACGCCGTTGCTGGATGAGGCCGCACTGCGGGTGGTGAAGCTGGCGCAGCCGTTCCCGCCGTTGCCGAAGACCGAGGATGAGATCGATATCCTGCAGGTCACGCGCACGTGGGTGTTCCTGCCGGGCGGCACCCTGCACGATGACCGGTAGGGTTTGTTGCCCGGGCCTGCGGCCCGGGACCCGCTGAACGTCAACGTCAACGTCAAAGGCGGCGGTTGGACTGTGGATTTGGTGTGGCGGGGTGGCTGGCCAGGACACGCCGTAAACCCATCCTTGGGGGCTCGATGGCGCCATCCATGGCGCCAACGGTCCTGCCCAGCCACCCAGCCCCACCTCTGACAGATCCCGGCGCATCGCGTCCCGCTCCGCGGTTGGTAGGTGTCGACCTTGGTCGACACACATC
>NZ_JBDJKU010000070.1:0-19901 GCF_039673015.1 Stenotrophomonas sp. TWI1409 | reverse complement strand
TGTGGCCGGGTTGCGCGGCCCCCCGGGCGCCTGCTTCAGGGCTCATAAAATTACCCCGCGGTGCCCCCCCCGCGGCCGCCACTACCCTGCTGAAAAGGAATTCCCGCCAGCGGCCGGCACGACCCGGTCAGAAAATGACGTGACTCTGTCCGTTGGCTGCGCCCTGTGGGCCAAAGCGGCGCTCGTGGATCTGGCCGTGGCCATCGGCGTCGATCAGCAGCACGGTGCTGGCGCGGGTGCCGTAGTCGTCGCCGCGGATGAACGCCGGACTCAGCCAGCGCTCGCGTTCCAGGCCGATGCCGGTGTCGGGCAGGTCGCTGTCGGCGGGGCGATGTTCGTCGGCCAGGGCGGCCCAGAGCGGGGTCAGGTCCGGGGTCAGATCCTTTTCGCTTTGCGAAAGGGATCTGACCCGGTCTTCCTGCAGCCAGGCTTCAAGGGCCTCCATCAGCCGCCGGGTCTTCGGCCAGGGCGCGTCCAGCGCACCGTTGGACATGCCATGCACGCCCGGGCCCAGGCTCTGCCGCTCGGCGGGGTGGTTGCCCAGGAACTCCAGGCTGTGGCCGTCGGCCAGCAACAGGTTGAACGGCGCGTAGGCGCCGGCCACCGTTGCCAGTCGGTCGATATGCACGGCGGCCGGGTCGCGGCCGCGCAGGAAGTCGGCCACCAGCGCGCCCCGTGAAGGACCGGTCTGGGCGGCCAGCGGATCACGCACATTGGTGACCACTGCCATCCGGCCTGCGGCACCGACGCCGGCCCAGCCACCACCGGAGCGCAGGTCGCGTCCGCCGATGACGGAGGTCTCATCCTGCCAGGGGGCCAGCGCCGCCGTCGGGCGGGCGTGGAACTCATCACGGTTGCCGGTCATCACCAGCCGCCAGCGCGGGTGGTGCATCCAGCCAAGAGCGAGCAGGCACATGGCCTCATTGTGCACGGTTTGCGCAGTCTGGCGCCGCTTCCGGCCCGTTTTGGATGAATGCGCGGCCGATGTTTCACGCGCTGTCCACAGCCCTGAACTTCCGTTCAATCTCAAAAATTGAGACGGATCAGCAACTTGTGGATAAGCCTTGAACAATTCTCTAAAGGTTGTTGCAAGCCATTGATGTGGCTGGCGATTTCCCCGCTGAAAAGTTGTTGACAACCCTTCGGCCGCTGCTAAGGTGGGCATCAGAGGGAAATCCGGGTGTTTTGTGGGTTTTCGTGGTTCAATGTTTCACCGGGCGAAGGATAGGTGCACGCGTCGTGTTCCAGGGCGAGACGGCCATCACAGTTGACGATAAAGGGCGCATGGCGGTTCCCACCGCTTACCGCGACCTCGTCGCGCGCGCCAGCAACAACCGTCTCGTGCTGACCTACAACCCGTTCGAAGCCGGCTGCCTGTGGCTGTATGCAGAGTCGGAATGGGAGCGGGTCCGCGACGACGTGATGTCCAAGCCCAACACCCAGCGCGTCGTGCGCCTGTTGCAGCAGAAGCTGGTCGGCTCGGCCGCCCATCTTGAGCTGGACGGCAACGGTCGCATCAGCATCCCCGCCAGCCACCGCGGTGCGGTGGGCATTGAGAAGAAGGCGGTATTGCTCGGTATGGGCGACAAGTTCGAATTGTGGAGCGAGCAGGCGCATCGGGCCCTGATCCAGCAGACATTGTCTGACGAGGATCTGGGTGATGGGTTGCTCGACCTGAAGTTGTGAGCCGGGGTGCCCGGATGCGCCCAGAAGCGCAGGCCGGTCACCTTCCGGTGTCGCAGTCGCCGGCGGTGCACCTGCCGGTCCTGTACACCCAGGTCCTTGAAGGCCTGAGGGTGATCGAAAACGGACGTTATCTGGATGGCACGTTCGGTCGTGGCGGTCATGCACGTGGCGTGCTCACCCAGCTCGGTCCCGAGGGGCGCCTGCTGGTCATGGACAAGGATCCGGAAGCCATCGCCGTAGCCGAGCGCGATTTCGCGCCGGACCCGCGCGTGTCCATCTTCCGTGGCAGCTTCGCCCAGCTGCTGCAGTGGGATGCGACGGCTGAAGGCCTGGACGGCGTGCTGTTCGACTTGGGCGTGTCGTCGCCGCAGCTGGACGTGGCCGAACGTGGCTTCAGCTTCGGCAAGGACGGCCCGCTGGACATGCGCATGGACCCGGACAGCGGTGAAAGTGCAGCGCAGTGGATCAACCGCGTTGAAGAACGCGAGATTGCCGACGTGCTGTGGACCTACGGCGAAGAGCGCCAGAGCCGCCGTATCGCGCGCGCCATCGTGGCCCGCCGCGAGAAGCAGCCGTTCTCCCGTACCGCCGAGCTGGCCGAGTTGATCGCCTCGGTGATGCCACGTGGCAAGGACAAGATCCATCCGGCCACGCGCAGCTTCCAGGCGATCCGCATCCACATCAACCGCGAGCTGGCCGATCTGGAAGCCGGCCTCGATGCGGCGGTGGAGCGGCTCAAGCCCGGCGGTCGTCTGGCGATCATCAGCTTCCACTCGCTGGAAGACCGCATCGTCAAGCAGTACATGAACCGCCTGGCCAAGGCGCCGCCGGCCAACCGCCGCCTGCCCGAGGCGGAGGTGTTCGTGCCGACCCTGGATCTGATCGGTGGCGCCATCAAGGCCACCGACGAAGAACTGGCGGCCAACCCGCGTGCCCGCAGCGCCGTGCTGCGCGTGGCCCAGAAGCGGGAGGCTGATGCATGAGCCGGCTGCTGCTGATCATCCTGTTGGCCTCGACCGTGGCCTCGGCGATCGGCGTCGTGTTCGTGCGTCACCGTCACCGGCAGACGTTCATCGAGCTGTCGCGCGCTGAGCGCAAGCGCGATGACATCAATCTGGAATTCGGCCGCCTGCAGCTGGAACAGGCCACCCTGGCCGAAGCCAACCGTGTGGATCGCATCGCCCGCGAGAAGCTCGGCATGAAGTTCCCCGAGGCCGCCGACATCGTGGTGGTGCGCCCATGAGCAAGACCGGCCGCAACCGCCCCCGCAACGCCTTCAACCTGCGCCAGCGCCTGCGTTGGGTTGCCCTGGCGCTCGGCCTGTGCTCGGTGTCGCTGGTCGGCCGCGCGGCCTACGTGCAGATCATCAACAGCGACTTCTACCAGCGCCAGGGCGAGGCCCGCTACCTGCGCGAGCTGCCGATCAAGACCTCGCGCGGCATGATCACCGACCGCAACGGCGAGCCGCTGGCGGTGTCGACCCCGGTCGCTTCGATCTGGGTCAACCCGCAGGACCTGCTGCGTTCGCCTGAGCGGATTCCCGAGCTGGCCCAGGCGGTCGGCATGTCGGTGGATGAACTGAGCAGCCGCCTGTCGCAGAAGTCGGACAAGGAATTCATGTACCTGCGCCGCCGGATCAATCCGGACGAGGCAGAGAAGGTGGTCGCGCTGAAGATTCCAGGCGTGGCCGCGCAGCGCGAGTTCCGCCGCTTCTACCCGCAGGGTGAGGCGATGGCGCACGTGCTGGGCTTCACCAACATCGACGACCGCGGCCAGGAAGGCCTGGAGCTGGCGTTCGACGAATGGCTGCGCGGCAAGGCCGGTGCCAAGCGGGTGATCCGCAACCGCAAGGGCGAGACCGTCGAGAGCGATCTGCTGCGCGCCGCCGAACCGGGCAAGGACCTGACCCTCAGCATCGACCGCCGCATCCAGTACCTGGCGTTCAAGGAACTGCGCAATGCGCTGGTGGCCAACAAGGCGGCCGGCGGTTCGATGGTGATCATGGACGTGACCACCGGCGAGATCCTGGCCATGGTCAACCTGCCGACCTACAACCCGAATTCGGTGGGTGGTGCGGCTCCTGATACCCGCCGTAACCGTGCGGTGACCGACCTGGTCGAGCCGGGTTCGACGATGAAGCCGCTGACCATCGCCACCGCGCTGCAGTCCGGCGCGGTGACCAAGGACACCATCATCGACACCAACCCGGGCTACATGACCCTGGGTCGCTTCACCATCCGCGACGTGCCGCGCAACAACGGCGTGCTGAACGTGACCGGCGTGATCACCCGCAGTTCGAACGTGGGTGCGGCCAAGGTCGCGGCGAAGATGCCGGACCAGGTGTTCTACGACGGCGTGCGCCGTTTCGGCTATGGCTCGGTACCGCACAGCGGCTTCCCGGGTGAGTCCGGCGGCGTGGTGCTGCGCCCGGCGCGCTGGTCGGGCACCACCAAGACCACGATGTCCTACGGCTATGGCCTGAACGTGACGCCGCTGCAGATCGCCACTGCTTACTCGGCGCTGGCCAATGGCGGCAGGTTGATCGCGCCGACCTTCGTCAAGGGCCAGCGCAACGAAGGCCAGCAGATCATCGACGAGAACGTCGCCAAGCAGGTGGTGGCGATGATGGAAACCGTGGTCACCCAGGGCGGCGCCAAGCAGGCGGCGGTGCTGGGCTACCGCGTGGCCGGCAAGACCGGTACCGCGCGCAAGGCCGGCCCCGGCGGTTACGAGCGCGGCCATTACAACGCGCTGTTCGCCGGCGTGGTGCCGGCCACCAACCCGCGCTTCGCCACCGTCATCGTCATCAACGACCCGCAGGCCGGCAAGTTCTATGGCGGCCTGGTGTCGGCGCCGGTCTACCACAACGTGATGGAAGGCACCCTGCGCCTGATGGACGTGCCGCTGGACGACCTGCAGTCGTGGCTGGCCGCACAGCAGTCCGGCAAGGTCGGCCATTCGGCCTCGATCCTGCCCGCGCCGCCGGCTGAGGCCGCGCTGCCGGTGGATGCCGCCGCTGAATTCGACGCTGCGCTGCCCAGCGCGCAAGCCCAGACGCCGCCCGCTACGGGAGGCACGCAATGAGTCCTTCGATGTTGCTTTCGCAGTTGCTTCCGGATGTGGCCCTGGCGGGCCACGATCCCGTTCTGACCGGCCTGGTGCTGGACAGCCGCGCCGTGCGCCCCGGCAATGCCTTCGTCGCCATCGCCGGTTTCGGCGCGCATGGCCTGGGCTTTGTCGAGCAGGCCCGTGCGGCGGGCGCCGGTGTCATCCTGTTCGAACCGCCGGCACCTGCCGAGCTGCCGGCACCGGGCGATGCGATCGCTGTGCCGGGCCTGCGCGCGCGCATGGGTGCGATGGCCGACCAGTTCCATGGCGCACCGTCGCGGGCGATGGCGATGGTGGGCGTGACCGGCACCAACGGCAAGACCTCCACCGTGCAGCTGCTGGCCCAGGCCTGGCACCTGCTCGGAACGCCCAGTGGCAGTATCGGCACGTTGGGCGCCGGACTTTACGGTGCAGTTGAGCCGACCGGCTTCACTACGCCGCTGGTGCTGCAGATGCATGCGTTGCTGGCGCAGCTGCGTGATGCCGGTGCGCGCGCGGTGGCGATGGAAGTCAGCTCGCATGCGCTGGACCAGGGCCGCGTGGATGCGGTGCACTACGACGTAGCGGTATTCACCAACCTCACCCGCGATCATCTGGACTACCACGGCGACATGGCCAGCTACGGCGCGGCCAAGGCGCGGCTGTTCCATCGTCCGGGCCTGAAGGCCGCGGTGATCAATCTTGACGACGCGTTCGGTCGCCAGCTGTTCGCCGGCCTGCCGGCCGGTGTGCAGCCGATCGGCCTGAGCTCGCGCGGTGCCACCGATGCCAGCGTGCGCGCCGAGGCGCTGCAGCTGGATGGCCGTGGCATTGCCTTCGAACTGGTCATCGACGGCCAGCGCGCGGCGGTGCAGTCGCCGCTGCTGGGCCGCTTCAACGTGGACAACCTGCTGGCCGTGGCCGGCACCCTGCACGCGCAGGGTCAGCCGCTGCCGCGCATTGCCGAGGTGTTGTCGGCGCTGCAGCCGATCCGTGGCCGCATGAACCGCCTGGGCGGCGAAGACGGCCTGCCGACCGTGGTGGTCGATTACGCACATACCCCGGACGCACTGGAACAGGCGCTGGACAGCCTGCACGGCCACCTGCAGGGCACGCTGTTCTGCGTGTTCGGCTGCGGTGGCGAGCGTGATACCGGCAAGCGCCCGCAGATGGCCGCGATCGCCGAGCGCTTGGCCAACCAGGTCATCGTCACCGACGACAATCCGCGTGGCGAGGATGGCGACGTGATCGTGGCCGACATCCTGGCCGGCTTCCAGAACGCCGATGCCGTGACCGTGCAGCGCAGCCGCGCGCGTGCGATCGGCCTGGCGGTGAAGCGTGCCGGTGCCGGCGACATCATCCTGATCGCTGGCAAGGGCCACGAGCCGTACCAGGAAGTGAATGGCGTGCGCCATGACTTCGACGACACCGAAGTGGCCGCCGCTGCGTTGGCCGCCAAGGCCGGTGTGCTCAGCGCGCAGGCCGGGGAGGGCATCGCATGAAGCGCACTCTGCTTTCGCTGATCGCACACTGGGCCGGCGGCGAGATCCACGGCGACGACGTGGCCATCGATGCGGTCAGCAATGACACCCGCAGCCTCGGCCCGGGCAGCCTGTATGTGGCGCTGCGCGGTGAGCGTTTCGATGGCCATGACTTTGCCGCCGACGCGCAGGCGCGCGGTGCCAGCGCGCTGCTGGTCGAGCGCCTGCTGCCGATCGAACTGCCGCAGGTGCTGGTGGCCGACTGCGAGCTGGCGCTGGCGAAGATCGCCACCGGCATGCAGCGCGACCGCGATACCGAGGTGTTCGCGATCACCGGCAGCAACGGCAAGACCAGCGTGAAGAGCCTGCTGCTGGCAATCCTGCAGCAGGTGGCCCGTCATGCGCACAAGGTGGTCTACGCCAACCCGGGCAACCGCAACAACGAGATCGGCCTGCCGCTGGCAGTGATCGATGCCCCGGAAGATGCCGACTACGCTGTCTACGAGATGGGCGCGGGCAAGCCGGGTGACATCGCCTACCTGACCGACATCGCCCGCCCGCGCTATGCGCTGGTCAACAACATCGCCCCGGCGCACCTGGAACGGATGGGCAGCCTGCTCGGCGTGGCAGTGACCAAGGGCGCGATCTATGCCGCGCTGCCGGCCGATGGCGTGGCCGTGATCAACGTCGACGATGCCTACGGCCGCTGGTTCGAACAGCACTTCGTCGGCACCCCGCCGCGCAGCCGTGTGTTGCGCTATGGCCTGGAGCACACCGCGGACATCACCGCGCGCGACATCCGCGCCGGCGCGCAGGGCAGCCAGTTCACCCTGGTCGCACCGGGCGGCGAAGCCCGCGTGGTGCTGGGCCTGCCGGGTCGCCACAACGTCAGCAATGCGCTGGCCGCTGCCAGCCTGGCGCTGGCCGCCGGTATCGAGCTGGCGCTGGTCGCAGCCGGCCTGGCCGATGCGCAGCCGGTGCCGGGCCGCCAGATCGCCCATCAGCTGCGCAACGGCGCGGTGCTGGTGGACGACAGCTACAACGCCAACCCCGGTTCGCTGGCCGCGGCCATCGACGCCCTTGCCGCCGCGCCGGAAGAGGGTTGGCTGGTGCTGGGCGACATGCGTGAGCTGGGTCCGGACGCCGAAGCGCTGCACGCGCAGGCAGGGCTCCGCGCGCGCGCTGCTGGCCTCAAGCGCCTGTACGCGCTGGGCCCGCTCAGCGCCGCTGCCGCCACCGCCTTCGGTGAAGGCGGCCGTCATTTCGCCACCCATGACGCGCTGTCGCAGGCGCTGAAGGACGAGCTGCACGCCGGCGTGCGCTGCCTGGTCAAGGGTTCCCGTGGCAGCGCCATGGACACGATTGTCAAAGCGCTGCTGGCGCAAGGAGAGGAATCCCCGCATGTTGTATGAACTGGCTCGATGGTTGCAGCAGTTGGAGAGCCTGTTCGGGCTGTTCAACTACCAGACGTTCCGCGCCATCCTTGCCGCGTTGACGGCCCTGTTCCTGTCGCTGTGGCTCGGCCCGGCGATGATCCGCAAGCTTGCCCAGTTCAAGGGCGGCCAGCCGATCCGCAAGGACGGTCCGCAGACCCATTTCTCCAAGGCCGGTACGCCGACCATGGGCGGTTCGCTGATCCTGCTCACCATCACCCTGTCGGTGCTGATGTGGGCCGACCTGCGCAACCGCTACGTGTGGCTGGTGCTGGCGGTGATGCTGTGCTTCGGCGCCATCGGCTGGTATGACGACTGGATCAAGATCGTCCGCCGCGACCCGAACGGCCTGAAGTCGCGCTGGAAGTACCTGCTGCAGTCGATCTTCGGCCTGGCCGCGGGCCTGTTCCTGTTCTACACGGCCGACGTGCCGGCAGCGCTGACCTTCTACATCCCGATGTTCAAGTCGATCGCGCTGCCGCTGGCCGGCATCGGATTCGTGGCCATCGCCTACTTCTGGATCGTCGGCTTCTCCAACGCGGTGAACCTGACCGACGGCCTGGACGGCCTGGCGATCATGCCGACCGTGCTGGTGGCCTGCGCACTGGGCGTGTTCGCCTACGCCTCGGGCAACGTGGTGTTCGCCAACTACCTGCAGATCCCGCAGATCCCGGGCGCCGGCGAGCTGGTCATCATCTGCGCGGCCATCGCCGGTGCGGGCCTGGGGTTCCTGTGGTTCAACACCTATCCGGCCATGGTGTTCATGGGCGACATCGGCGCGCTGGCGCTGGGTGCGGTGCTGGGTACGATCGCAGTGATCACCCGTCAGGAGCTGGTGCTGGTGATCATGGGCGGCGTGTTCGTCATCGAAACGCTGTCGGTGATGATCCAGGTCGCCTCGTTCAAGCTGACCGGCAAGCGCGTGTTCCGCATGGCGCCGATCCACCACCACTTCGAACTGAAGGGTTGGCCGGAGCCGCGCGTGATCGTGCGCTTCTGGATCATCTCCGTCGTGCTCGTGCTGATCGGCCTGGCCACGTTGAAGGTGCGCTGAGATGAACGACCTGTCCCGCCAGGCAACACGCCTTGAGGCCATCGAAGGCAGCTACGACAAGTGGCTGCTGGGCGCGATCATCGCGCTCACGGGCATCGGCGTGGTGATGGTGGCGTCCAGCTCGATCGCTCTGATGAGCAGCCCGTTCTACTACCTCAACCGCCACCTGATCTTCCTGGCGGTGGGTATCGTGCTGGCGGTCGTTGCCGCCCGCACTGAACTGAAGTCCATCGAGCAGTACAACCAGATGCTGCTGCTGGGCTGCTTCGTGCTGCTGCTGGCGGTGTTCGCACCGGGCCTGGGCAGCACGGTCAACGGCGCACGCCGCTGGATCAATCTGGGCATCTCCAAGTTCCAGACAGTGGAAGCGGTGAAGGTGCTCTATATCGTCTGGCTGTCCAGCTACCTGGTGCGCTTCCGCGACGAGGTCAACGCGACCTGGCCGGCGATGCTCAAGCCTCTGGGCGTGGCCGGTGCGCTGGTGCTGTTGCTGCTGCTGCAGCCGGACTTCGGTTCCTCGACCCTGCTGCTGGCGATCACCGCCGGCATGCTGGTGCTGGGCGGTGTGAACATGCCGCGCATGTCGATGCCGGTGATCATCGGCCTGGTCGGCATGAGCGCGCTGGCGATCATCGAGCCGTACCGCATGCGCCGCATTACCTCCTTCCTCGACCCGTGGGCCGACCAGCAGGGCGACGGCTACCAGCTGTCCAACGCGCTGATGGCCGTGGGCCGCGGCGAGTGGACCGGCGTTGGCCTGGGCAACTCGGTGCAGAAGCTGTACTACCTGCCGGAAGCACATACCGACTTCATCTTCTCGGTCACCGCGGAGGAGTTCGGCTTCCTCGGCACCTGCGTGATCGTGGCCCTGTACGCGCTGCTGGTCGGCCGCACGTTCTGGCTGGGCATGCGCTGCGTGGAAATGAAGCGCCACTTCTCCGGTTACATCGCCTTCGGCATCGGCCTGTGGATCAGCATGCAGACCTTCGTCTCGATCGGCGTGAACCTGGGCATCCTGCCGACCAAGGGCCTGACCCTGCCGCTGATCTCCTCCGGCGGTTCGTCGGTGCTGATGACCTGTGTGGCGATGGGCCTGCTGCTGCGCGTGTCCTATGAACTCAAGCGCGCCGAGCGTCGCCAGGCCGTGCGCATCGGTGGTGGCGACGAGGCCGTGGCCGATGCACCCGTGGACGCGCCGGCCGCACCGGCTGCGGCCAGCGCGCCGATGAGCGCCGAGCCGACGGCTGCCGCTGCAGCGAACGCCGCACGCGGTACCAGCCGCCTGCAGTCGCGCATCGAACCGACCTTCGGGAGGCTGTCATGAGCGCAGCCACCAATAACGTGCGCCCGGTGATGATTCTGGCCGGTGGCACCGGCGGTCACATCTTCCCCGGCCTGGCCGTGGCCCGCGTGCTGCGCGCGCGCGGGATACCGGTCACCTGGATGGGCGCCGATGGTGCGATGGAAACCCGCCTGGTGCCGCAGCACGACATTCCGATCGACACCCTGGCCATCACCGGTCTGCGCGGCAAAGGCAAGCTGGCCCTGCTGGGCGCGCCGTGGCGGCTGATGCGCGCGCTGCGCGCGGCCGGCATGATCATCCGCAAGCGCCAGCCGCGTGCGGTGGTCGCCTTCGGTGGCTTTGCCTCCGGTCCGGGCGGCATGGCCACGCGCCTGCATGGGCTGCCGTTGATCGTGCATGAGCAGAACCGTGCGCCGGGCCTGACCAACCGCATCCTGTCGCGTTATGCGCGCCGCCTGTTGACCGGTTTCCCGGGCACCTTCGCCAAGCGCGAGGAGTTCATCGGCAACCCGGTGCGTGCCGAAATCGCCGCCATCGCACCGCCGGAACAGCGCTTCGCCGACCGCCAGGGTCCGCTGCGCGTGCTGGTGGTCGGTGGCAGCCAGGGCGCGCGTGCGCTCAACACCGGCGTGCCGCAGGCCATCGCTGCGCTGGGTGCCACGGTGCCGGTGCAGGTACGCCACCAGAGTGGCGAAAAAATGCATGCCGAAGCGGTCGAGGCATATGCCAAGGCCGGTGTGCAGGCTGAAATCACGCCGTTCATCGCCGACATGGCCGAGGCCTTCGCCTGGGCCGATCTGGTGGTGTGCCGTGCCGGCGCTTCCACTCTGGCCGAGCTGTGCGCGGTGGGTGTCGGCAGCGTGCTGGTGCCATTCCCCGCCGCCGTCGACGATCACCAGACCCGCAACGCGGAGTACCTGGTCGAGCGCGGCGCGGCGGTTTTGCTGAAGCAGGACGGAACGCTGGCTGACGGCATTGCCGCACTGCTGCGCGATCTGTCCGAAAATCCCGCCCGCCGCATGCAGATGGCGCAAGCCGCGCGTGCCCTGGCCAAGGTCGATGCCGCCGAGCGCATCGCCGATATCATTCTTGAGGAAGCCGTATGAAGAAGGCATGCCACCGCGCCTGCCCTGCGCGAGGCCGCGCATGATCCGTCGCCTGCACGACACCAACGACCTGGTGCGCGCGTTCCCGCGCGTGCATTTCGTCGGCATCGGCGGCACCGGCATGAGCGGTATCGCCGAAGTGATGCTGACGCTGGGCTATGAGGTGTCCGGCTCAGACAACGCCGACAACGTGGCGACCCGTCGCCTGGCCAGCCTGGGTGCGCGCATCATGCGCGGCCACTCCGCAGCCAACGTGCTGGGCACCGACTGCGTGGTGGTCTCCAGTGCCATCCGCGAAGACAACCCGGAGCTGATGGAAGCGCGCAGCCAGCGCATTCCGATCATGCCGCGTGCGGCGATGCTGGCCGAGCTGATGCGCTTCCGCCGCGGCATCGCGGTGGCCGGTACCCACGGCAAGACCACCACCACCAGCCTCACCGCTGCAGTGCTGAGCGAAGGTGGCCTGGACCCGACGTTCGTGATCGGAGGCCAGCTGCTGGCCGCCGGTGCCAACGCCAAGCTGGGTGGTGGCCAGTGGCTGGTGGCCGAGGCTGACGAAAGCGATGGCAGCTTCCTGCGCCTGAATCCGCTGATGTCGATCATCACCAACATTGATGCCGACCACCTGGAGAACTACGGCAACGACTTCGCCCGCGTGCAGGCGGCGTTCGCCGAGTTCCTGCAGCGCCTGCCGTTCTACGGCCTGGCGGTGCTGTGCATCGATGATCCCGAAGTGGCTGCGCTGGCCGCCAAGACCCCGCGCCACGTGATGAGCTACGGCATGAGCCCGCAGGCCGACGTGCGCGCCGAGAACGTGGTGCAGGAAGGTTCGCGCATGCGCTTCACCCTGCGCCTGCCGCAGGGCACCAGCCAGGAAGTGGTGCTGGCGCTGCCGGGCAAGCACAACGTACTCAACGCGCTGGCCGCCGCTGCGGTGGGCTGGCAGCTGGGCGTGGCGCCGGACGCGATCGCGCGTGCACTGGAAGGTTTCGCCGGTGTTGGCCGTCGCTTCAACGATCTGGGCGAAGTGACCACCGCCAGCGGTGCCAAGGTCCGCATCATCGACGACTACGGTCATCACCCGAGCGAGCTGGAGGCGGTATTCGCCGCCGCCCGTGGTGGCTGGGCTGACAAGCGTCTGGTGGTGGCCTTCCAGCCGCACCGCTACAGCCGTACCCGCGACCAGTTCGACAAGTTCGCCGCGGTGCTGTCCAGCGTCGATGCACTGGTGCTGAGCGAGGTCTACCCGGCCGGCGAGGAACCGATTGCCGGTGCCGATTCGCATGCGTTGGCCCGCGCCATCCGAGCGCGTGGCCGCAGCGAGCCGGTGGTGGTGGGCAAGGCCGCCGAGCTGGCCAGCGTGCTGCCGGACGTGCTGCAGGACGGTGACCTGCTGCTGATGATGGGTGCCGGCGACATCGGTGCCGTGGCCACCCATATCGCGGTGGAAGGCTTCAAGGGGGAGGGCGAGGCGTGAGCGCGCTGACCTTCCCGCCGCTGCGCGTGACCGACCCGGCCGTGTTCGGCCGCGTCGCCGTGCTGCTCGGCGGCAGCTCCAGCGAACGCGAGGTGTCGCTGGACTCCGGCCGCAACGTACTGGAAGCGCTGCAGTCGCGCGGCGTCGATGCGTTCGCGGTGGATGGCATTCCGGCGCTGGCCAAGGCGCTCGCCGCCGGTGGCATCGATCGCGTGTTCAACATCCTGCATGGCCACAACGGTGGCGGTGAGGACGGCATCGTGCAGGGCCTGATGGACGCCTTCGGCGTGCCGTACACCGGCTCGAACGTGCTGGGCTCGGCGCTGAGCATGGACAAGATCCGCACCAAGCAGGTGTGGCTGTCGCTGGGCCTGCCCACCCCGCAGTACCGGAAGGTGGACGCGACCACGGTGCATGCACTGGCAGCCGAACTGGGCCTGCCGGTAGTGGTGAAGCCGGCCAATGAAGGCTCCAGCGTGGGTATCAGCCGGGTCACCGATGACGCCGGCCTCGATGAAGCCGTGGCGCTGGCCGCGCGCTACGACGGCCAGCTGCTGATGGAACAGATGGTGGTGGGCGACGAACTGACCGTGGCCATCCTCGGCGATGTCGCACTGCCGTCGATCCGCATCGTGCCCAAGGGCCAGTGGTACGACTACAACGCCAAGTACATCGCCGAGGACACCCAGTACCTGTGCCCAGGCCTGGACGGTGACGACGAAGAAGAGATCCGCCGCATCGCGCTGGCCGCGTTCCGCGCTGCTGGCTGCCGTGGCTGGGGCCGCGTGGACGTGATGCGCGATCGCAGCAGCGGCCGCTTCTTCCTGCTGGAAGTGAATACCGCGCCGGGCATGACCAGCCATTCGCTGGTGCCCAAGGCCGCAGGCCAGGCCGGCATCAGCTTCGAAGAGCTGGTGTGGCGCGTGCTGGAACAGACCCTGGAGGCCTCGCACGCATGAACGCGGTGCTGCGCATCTTTGTCTGGCTGTTGGCGCTGTCGGTGGTTGCACTGCCGGTGGTGGCCGTGGTCAATGGCTGGGTCGGCGCCGAGCGCTGGCCGCTGGCGAAGCTGCGCGTGCATGGTGAGTTCAAGCGGGTGCCGGCCGAGCAGTTGCAGCAGGTGCTGCTGCCGTACGCGCATGCGGGCTTCTTCGCGGTCAAGCTGCAGGACGCGCAGGACGCCCTGGAGCAGCTGCCGTGGGTGGAAAGCGCGCAGGTGCGCAAGCAGTGGCCGGACGTGCTGGAAGTGACCCTGGTCGAGCACAAGCCGTTCGCGCGCTGGGGCAACGACCGCCTGGTTTCCGAGCAGGGCAAGTTGTTCCCCACGCCGAAGAAGCTGGCCGATCTGGCGCTGCCCGAACTGGACGGCCCCGACAGCCAGACCGAAGAAGTGATGAAGCTGTACAGCGACTCGCGTGCATTGTTCGCACCGGCCGGCGTCGACGTGCGCCGGGTGACGATGGATGCGCGCGGCAGCTGGTCGCTGGTGCTGAGCAACGGTACCGAAGTGGTGGTCGGCCGCGACGACGCGCGCTCGCGCATGCAGCGCTTCGTCAAGGTGCTGCCGCAGCTCAACCGTCAGGACGCGCCGATCGAGCGCGCCGACCTCCGTTACACCAATGGTTTCACGCTGAGCTGGGGTACCCCGGCCACGCCGGCGAAAACGCCGGCGACCCCAGCCAGCAGGACGCAGGAAAGGACATGAATCGCAAGGGTGACAAATCGCTGATCGTTGGCCTGGACATCGGCACCTCCAAGGTGGTGGCGCTGGTGGGCGAGTACTCGCCGGGCAACCCGATCGAAGTGATCGGCATCGGCTCGCACGAGTCGCGCGGGCTCAAGCGTGGCGTGGTGGTGGACATCGAATCGACCGTGCAGTCGATCCAGCGCGCGGTGGAAGAAGCCGAGCTGATGGCCGGATGCGAGATCCGCTCGGTGTATGCCTCGATCTCCGGCAACCACGTGCAGTGCAAGAATTCGCCCGGCATCGTGCCGATCCGCGACGGCGAAGTGACCTGGGGCGACCTGGATCGCGTGCTCGATGCGGCCAAGGCCGTGGCGATTCCGGCCGACCAGAAGATCCTGCACGCGATCCCGCGCGAGTACGTCCTGGACGATTCGCAGGAAGGCATCCGCAACCCGGTCGGCATGACCGGCGTGCGCCTGGAAGTGCATGCCCACCTGGTGGTGTGCGCGCAGTCGGCTGCGGCCAACATCAGCAAGTGCGTCCAGCGCTGCGGCCTGCAGGTGGACGACCTGGTGCTGTCCTCGCTGGCCTCCAGCGTGGCGGTGCTGACCGCTGACGAGCGCGAGCTGGGCGTGGTGCTGGTCGACATGGGCGCCGGCACCACCGATATCGCGGTGTTCGTGCAGGGCGCGATCTGCCACACGGCTTCGCTGCCGATCGCCGGCGACCACGTCACCAATGACATCGCGCACATGCTGCGCACGCCGACCCCGGAAGCCGAGCAGATCAAGGTGCGCTATGCCTGCGCCCTGGCCCAGCTGGCCACCGCCGAGGAAAGCATCCAGGTGCCGTCGGTGGGCGACCGCCCGCCGCGCCGCATGCCGCGCCATTCGCTGGCGCAGGCCGTGCAGGGCCGCTACGAGGAAATCTTCGAGATGGTGCAGGCCGAACTGCGCCGCTCCGGCTTCGAGGAACTGGTACGCGCCGGCATGGTGCTGACCGGTGGCGCTTCGAAGATGGAAGGCGTGGTCGAACTGGCCGAGGAAATGCTGCAGATGCCGGTTCGCGTGGGCATCCCGCAGCACGTCACCGGCCTGGGCGAAGTGGTGGGCAACCCGGTGCATGCCACCGGCGTGGGCCTGCTGCTGATGGGCAGCCAGATCGAGCACCCGCGGCGGCCGTCGCTGCCGACCGGGCGCGCTGGAAGCATGTTCAAGAAACTCAAGACCTGGTTCCGCGGCGAGTTCTGACGCGGAACCCGTAACACCGGGCATCGCCCGGGCGCAGCACCCGCAGTACCCGTAGCAAAACGCAACACCGGCAACACACAACCCACACAGCCGCAACGTCGGCATGCAGCAGGACGGCAGGACGCCCGAATGCCCATGCCAGCCAAAGCGGATACAACGAGGACACGGACATGGCGCATTTTGAACTGATCGAAAAGATGGCACCCAATGCGGTGATCAAGGTGGTTGGCGTGGGCGGCGGCGGCGGCAATGCCGTGGCGCACATGGTCAACTCGGCGGTGGACGGCGTGGAATTCATCACCGCCAACACCGACTCGCAGGCCATCAAGAATTGCGGTGCCAAGCTGCAGCTGCAGCTGGGTACCAACGTGACCAAGGGCCTGGGCGCAGGCGCGAACCCGGAAGTCGGCCGTCAGGCCGCGCTGGAAGACCGTGAGCGCATCATGGACGCCCTGCAGGGTGCGGACATGGTGTTCATCACCGCCGGCATGGGCGGTGGTACCGGCACCGGCGCTGCGCCGGTGGTGGCACAGCTGGCCAAGGAAATGGGCATCCTGACCGTGGCCGTGGTCACCAAGCCGTTCCCGTTCGAAGGCCGTCGCCGCATGCAGGTGGCGCTGAAGGGCATCGAGGAACTGAGCCAGCACTGCGACTCGCTGATCACCATCCCGAACGAGAAGCTGATCACCGTGCTGGGTCGCAACGCGACCATGATCCAAGCCTTCCGTGCCGCCAACGACGTGCTGCAGGGCGCCGTGCAGGGCATCGCCGACCTGATCGTGCGTCCGGGCCTGATCAACGTCGACTTCGCCGACGTGCGCACCGTCATGTCCGAAATGGGCCTGGCGATGATGGGTACCGGCACCGCCCGTGGTGATGACCGCGCCCAGGCCGCGGCCGAAGCCGCGATCCAGAACCCGCTGCTGGACGATGTGAACCTGGCCGGTGCCAACGGCATCCTGGTCAACATCACCGCCGGCGCCGACTTCACCATGGCCGAGTTCGACGAGATCGGCCGCACCATCGACGGCTTCGCTTCCGAAGACGCCACCGTGGTGGTCGGTACCGTGCTCGACCCGGACATGCAGGACGAAGTGCGCGTGACCGTGGTCGCCACCGGCCTGAACCGCGTCTCGGCCAGCAAGTCCCAGCGTCCGGGCGAGCGTGCGCCGATCAAGCTGGTCCGCAACGCCACCACCGGCCAGCCGGAATTCGGTGACTTCGACAACGGCGGCGACGCCGTGTCCAAGGCCGTGGGCGGCATGGGTCTGGGCCTGCGTCGCGCCAGCAGCGATACCGCGGCAGCCTCCGCTCCCTCGGCCCCGGCCGCTTCGGCCCCGGCGGCGGCGGAACTGCCGAACGATTACCTGGACATCCCGGCGTTCCTGCGCCGCCAGGCGGACTAAGCGGGGCGCCCGGGGCTTGTCCTCCCCGGGTTGCGCCACCATGTCCTGAAAACGCGGGCGCCGGGCCAGGATGGGTCCGGCTGCCCTGCTTCACGCGCGTCCCCGCGGCGTGCCGGTGCGTCCTGCCGGCAGCCTTCACTGGCGTTTCAGCCAGGGTAGGGGAGGGCGCGTGTTAATCTAATGTGTCACTTCCGGCCCATCCCCCATGATCCAGCAACGCACCCTCAAGAACACGATCCGCGCCACCGGCGTTGGCCTGCACAGCGGTGACAAGGTCTACATGACCCTGCGCCCGGCACCGGTCAACCATGGGATCGTGTTCCGTCGCGTGGATCTGGACCCGGTGGTGGAAGTGCCGGCCAAGGCCGAACTGGTCACCGAAGTGACCCTGTGCACCGGCCTGACCTGCAACGACGCCAAGATCCAGACCGTCGAACACCTGATGTCGGCGCTGGCCGGCCTGGGTGTGGACAACATCATCGTCGAACTGTCCTCGGCCGAGCTGCCGATCATGGACGGTTCGGCCGGCCCGTTCGTGTTCCTGCTGCAGTCGGCGGGCATCGTGGAACAGGACGCGCCCAAGCGCTTCATCCGCGTGCTGAAGACCGTGGAAGTGACCGAGGGCGACAAGGTGGCCCGCTTCAGCCCGTACGAGGGCTACAAGCTGGGCTTCACCATCCAGTTCGATCACCCGATGATCCCGGCCAAGCAGTCGCGCCAGGAAATCGAGTTCTCGACGCTGGCCTATACCAAGGAAATCTCCCGCGCGCGCACCTTCGGTTTCATGCGCGACCTGGAATACATGCGCGAGCGCAACCTGGGCCTGGGCGGTTCGATGGACAACGCCATCGTGCTGGACGAGTTCCGCGTGCTCAACGAAGACGGCCTGCGCTACGCCGACGAGTTCGTGCGCCACAAGATCCTCGACGCGATCGGCGACCTCTATCTGGCCGGTGGCCAGGTGCTGGGTGCCTACGAAGGCTTCAAGTCCGGTCACGCCCTCAACAACAAGCTGGTGCGGGCGCTGATGGCCGACGCCACCGCCTGGGAATGGGTCAGCTTCGACTCGCCGGCCACCCCGGACCCGGTGGAATACGCTACCCCGGCCTACGCTTGATTCCTGTAGATCGTTGAATTGAAAGACAAAAACGCCGCCTTCCAGGGCGGCGTTGTCGTTTCAGGCGTGTCCGGCGCATTCAGCATGCTTGACGCGAGTCAAGGCCGGTTCGAGGTCACGGTTTTGTGAACCTGTTGGATCGGAAGCCTGAATTTAACGCGGTTTTAACAACAATCTAACGACAGGCCCCCGGATGGCAGCTAGGATGCGACCCGGCCCCCGAATTGTTTCACGCCGTGGTGACACGCGCGACGGGGAGCGGAGCCGGATGCTCCGTTGTCGTCAGGACCGCTTCTTCGGCTTCGAAGGAACGTCCTGCAGGCAAGCCAAGGCGTCGCGTAGCCCTTTGTGCGTGGCGGCTGAAACTGCGTGGGGTCCATTCCGGTTGTCGAGCGCTGGGGAGCGCGTGGGAGTGGGAGACGCAGTCTTGATGGTCACCCTGGTGGCCTTCAGCCCGATGGAACGGGCCGCGTCGAGCAACTGGGCTTCGGCAAGCCGCAACTTGGCATGCCAGACCGGGGACTCGACGAGAAAAACGAGGTGTTCCCCGTCCACATTGGCCAGCCGGCAACGGCTGCGCAGAGGTGGCGGCAACTGGGGGCGCAACTGACGGTCCAGCGCGTCGAGCCACAAGGCACGCCGCAGCGGGTTCCCGCTTTTGTCCGCCATCACCGCATCCAGCGCCGGCTTCGGCACTGACGCGGGGCGAACGCTGGATTTCGGCTCAGACATGAAAACTCACTGATGGCATTCAAAAAGATCGTAATCAAAACGCGTGAAGGACAGGCCAAAGCGTCGCCGATCGCGCGTTTGCGGTTCTATTTCGAGGACCGCCCCCGCGCCCTGCTGGGCAGCGTGCTCGGGGTAGGCTGCATTATCGGCCTTGCCGGCGGCATTGGCGCCAGCGCGCTGAATGATTCCCGCCTGCAGGCCAAGGTCGAGCGCCAGGATGCAGAGCTGGCCAAGGTCAAGCGCGATGCGCAGACCCAGGTCAACGCGCTGGCGGCCCGCCTCGGCGAGCTGCAGGCCCAGGCCACCCGCCTCAACGCCCTCGGCGAACGGCTGACCCAGATGGGCAAGCTGGAAGACGGCGAGTTCGACTTCAACGAGACCCCCGGTCTCGGTGACGGCGACGCCGGCGGCCCGACCAGCGACATCCCGGTCAAGGACGTCAACGCCGACTTACAGGTGCTGGAGCAGCGCTTCGCTGCTTCAGGCCGCCAGTTGTCGGTGATGGAATCGCTGATGTTCGACCACCAGCTGCAGCAGAACGCCGTGCCGTCGCGCATGCCGATCCGCAACAGCTACGTGACCTCCGGTTTCGGCACCCGTGCCGACCCGTTCGGCCGCGGTGCCGCCACCCACAAGGGCATGGACTTCCACGCCAGGGTCGGTGACCCGGTGATGGCCGTGGCCGAAGGCGTGGTCAGCTTCTCCGGCGTGAAGGGCGGCTACGGTAACGTGGTCGACGTCGACCACGGTAACGGCTACGTCACCCGCTACGCGCACAATTCGCGCCTGGTGGTGAAGGTCGGCGACCTGGTGCGTGCCGGGCAGGAAGTGGCCAAGGCCGGTTCCACCGGTCGTTCGACCGGCGCCCACGTGCACTTCGAGGTGTGGGAGAACGGCAACGTGGTCAACCCGCGCAAGTTCCTCGGCGACGGCGGCAACACGCCGGTCGGCCGCGTCAGCCGCGGCTGATGCCCGGGTCGGATCCCTTCCGCGCCGCGGAAGGGCCCTGGCCCGATTCCGTTGATCTGGTAGTGCCGGCCGCTGGCCGGCAACCTCATGATCTTCGGTAGCATCGCGTACCC
>NZ_JBDJKU010000069.1:0-20485 GCF_039673015.1 Stenotrophomonas sp. TWI1409 | reverse complement strand
TTACAGGGACGTACTTGCAGCGTCCCCTGCATGGCCCACCCGCCCGGCCAAGCGCGGCTTTTGATTCTGAACCACCCCGCCACGAGGGGCTCCGCCGTTGGCCGGACACCCCGCGACAAACCCGCGCACGTGCGCAATCCCGGCGAACGGCGGACAATGGAGATCTCAGGCGGCCCGCCGCGCCGCCCCTCCCGCTTTCCGCTGCAAGGATTCCCCCATGGCCGCCCGCAAGTCCTCCGCCCCCCTCATCGAAGTCACCGCCCGCCCCGGCCAGCCGCTGGGCATGGCGCCGGCCACCTTCCTGCGCGACTTCTGGCAGAAACGCCCGCTGCTGATCCGCAACGCCTTCCCCAACTTCCAGACCCCGGTGCAGCCGGAAGACCTGGCCGGGCTGGCCTGCGAGGAAGGCGTGCTGGCACGCCTGATCGAGCACGACAAGACCCAGGACGGCTGGCGCGTACGCACCGGTCCATTCCAGGAAGACGTGTTCCCCGCCCTGCCCGACCACGACTGGACCCTGCTGGTGCAGGACGTGGACAAGTGGGACCCGGACGTGCGCGCCCTGATCGAGCACTTCAGCTTCCTGCCGCGCTGGCGCATGGATGACGTGATGATCAGCTTCGCCGCCACCGGCGGCTCGGTCGGCGCCCACGTCGACCAGTACGACGTGTTCCTGCTGCAGGCCCATGGCCATCGCCGCTGGCAGATCGATGCCAGCGAATCGATCAAGGGCAAGCAGCCGCCGCTGGGCTTCCGCCCCGACGTGGAGCTGAAGCTGCTGAAGGTGTTCAAGCCGACCCACGACTGGGTGCTGGCGCCGGGCGACATGCTGTACCTGCCGCCGAACGTGCCGCACCACGGCGTCGCCGAAGATCCCTGCCTGACATTCTCGTTCGGCATGCGCGCGCCGTCTTCGGCCGAGCTGATCAGCGACTACCTGGACACCCTGATCGCCGATGCCGACGAGAACATCCGCTACCAGGATGCCGACCTGAAGGTGCCGGCCGACCCGAACGAAATCGACACGGTGGCGATGGCGCGGGTGATCACCGCGCTCAACGCCATCCGCATGAACGACCCGGACAAGCTGGGCGACTGGTTCGGCCGCTTCATCACCACCTACCGCGCGGCCGGCGAAGTGATGGCCCACCAGGCCGCACCGGCACAGGAAGAAGTGGTCCAGGCCCTGGCATCGGGCCTGCTGCTGCAGCGCCACCCGTGGGCCCGGCTGGCCTGGCGCCGGGCCAAGCGTGGCGCCAGCCTGTATGTCAGCGGCCAGGACTTCGCGCTGCCGGTGAAGGACGCGCAGCGCCTGGCTGGCACCGAACAGCTGGACGCCGCCGCTTATCGCGGCCTGTCCGACAAGGGCCGTGCCGTGGTCCAGCAGCTGCTGGTCGGCGGGGTGTTCCAGCTGATCGACCCGAATGAGGTATACGAGGCCGAAGACGAGGACGACGGCGAGGATGCCGTGGTGCTCGGCGAGGTCGTCGAAGGCCGCGACCGCGTGGATGCGATCGACGCCGACGCGGTGTCCGACGATGTCCACTCCGTGACCGTACACGACGACGGCATCGAGGTCATCGTCAACTTCGAGGACGACGAGGAAGACGACAGCGGTGCTGGCCGCGCCTGAGTCGCCACCATGATCCGGGTCCAGCAGGTCAGCCACGCCGATGCCCACGTTGCCATCCACGAGGTGCGCCAACGCGTGTTCGTGCAGGAACAGGGCATCGCCGCCGAGCTGGAACGCGATGCGCTGGACCCGGTCAGTGCCCATGTGCTGGCGCTGGACAGTGACAACCAGCCGGTCGGCACGGGCCGGCTGGCCCCGGATGGCCGCATCGGCCGCATGGCGGTGCTGGCCAGCCATCGCAGCCACGGGGTCGGCGGGGCCCTGCTGGAAGCACTGGTGGAGGCCGGGCGCCGGCTCGGCCTGGCCGAGCTGCATCTGCACGCCCAGCTGCCCGCCCGTGACTTCTATGCCCGCCAGGGTTTCCTGCCCGAAGGCGAGGTGTTCGAGGAGGCCGGCATCGGCCACCAGCAGATGCGCCGCCGGCTGGGCGCGGCCAGCGCCATCGACAGCCGCGCCGAGGCGGTGGCCACCACCACGGCCATCATCCACCGCGCCCGTCGGCAGCTGTGGCTGCACAGCCGCCAGCTGGACCCCGGACTGCTCGACGCGCCCCCGGTACAGGCCGCCCTGCGCCGCTTCGTCACCGCCCGCCACGACAAGCAGCTGCGGGTGATCGTGCACGACGCCGCCGCGATCGCCTCTAGCGGGACGCCGCTGCTGGCGCTGGCCCAGCGCCTGCCCAGCGTGATCCAGTTCCGCGAGGTCACCGACCCGGTCGACCGTGCACTGGCCTCGGCCTGTCTGCTCAACGATGCGGGCGACTTCTACTTTCGTCTGATCGGCCATCGCCTCGACGGCGAAGCCGGCATCGCGCTGCCGACACGTTCGCAGCCGTTCGAGCAGCAATTGCAGCGCGTCTGGGACCGTTCGCGTGATTGCAGCGAACTGCGCGCGCTCGGCATCTGAGCGGAGCGGGCTGACTCAACCTGTCTGGAACCGGCACCGGGGGACGCGCGATACCTCTGGTGGTGCCCCTTCGTGTCCGGTTGGGGGTACAATTTGGCTGTTTGAACGCGCCCGCGCAGGGCTATTCATCTTCCTGCCGGGTCCTTCTGAAGCCATACCCCACAAAGCGAATCAACACCCTCCATCGTGGACAATCAACTGAAGCAGTTTGCGCAATCTTCGCAACTCGCCGGCGGCAACGCCTCCTATGTCGAGGACCTGTACGAGCAGTACCTGGTCTCCCCGGATAGTGTCGATCCCAAATGGAAAACCTACTTCGACGGCTTCAAGGGCCGTGAAGCAGGTGACATTCCGCACTCGGCCGTCATCTCCCACATTGCGGACGCGGCCAAGGATGCGCTGAAGGCCGGTACCGGCAACGGTGCAGGCGACGAGCGCGAGCGCAATGTCGGTCGTCTGATCACCGCCTACCGTTCGCGCGGCCACCTGGACGCCCGCCTCGATCCGCTGGGCCTGGCCGCACCGGTCAACACCCCGGACCTGGGCCTGCCGTTCCACAGCCTGTCCGATGGCGACCTCAACAGCGAGTTCAGCACCGGCGGCGTCGGTGGCCAGCCGCGCATGAAGCTGCGCGACCTGCTGGCACGCCTGAAGGCGACCTACACCGGCTCGATCGGTGCGGAGTTCATGCACATCTCCGAGGTCGAGCAGCGCCAGTGGATCTACAAGAAGCTGGAACTGGCCGGTGGCAACTACCAGCTGGACGCTGATACCCAGCGCCGCACCCTGGAGCGCCTGACCGCGGCTGAAGGCCTGGAGCGCTACCTGCACACCAAGTACGTCGGCCAGAAGCGCTTCTCGCTGGAAGGCGGCGACTCGCTGATCCCGATGATGGACACCATCATCCGCAGCGCCGGCAAGGATGGCGTCAAGGACGTGGTGATCGGCATGGCCCACCGCGGCCGCCTGAACGTGCTGGTCAACACCCTGGGCAAGAACCCGCGCAAGCTGTTCGACGAATTCGAAGGCAAGTTCGAGCACGACGAGCACGCCTCGGCCGGTGACGTGAAGTACCACATGGGCTTCTCGGCCGACGTCGCCACCGATGGCGGCCCGGTGCACCTGGCGCTGGCGTTCAACCCGTCGCACCTGGAAATCGCTGACCCGGTCGTGGCCGGTTCCGTGCGTTCGCGCCAGGAGCGCCGCAAGGACACCGCGCGCAAGCAGGTCATGCCCATCCTGATCCACGGCGACGCGGCCTTCTCCGGCCAGGGCGTGGTCATGGAACTGTTCCAGATGTCGCAGGCCCGCGGCTTCGCCGTCGGCGGCACCGTGCACATCGTGGTCAACAACCAGGTCGGCTTCACCACCTCCAACCCGCTGGACACGCGTTCCACGCGCTATGCCACCGACGTGGCGAAGATGATCGCCGCCCCGGTGCTGCACGTGAACGGCGATGATCCGGAAGCCGTTGTGTTCGCCGCGCAGCTGGCCTTCGAGTTCCGCCAGAAGTTCGCCAAGGACGTGGTCATCGACCTGATGTGCTACCGCCGCTGGGGCCACAACGAGGCCGACGAACCGGCGATCACCCAGCCGCTGATGTACCAGGTGATCCGCAAGCACGCCACCACCCGCGAGATGTACGCCGAGCAGCTGGAAAAGGCGGGCGTGATCGCCGCCGGTGCCGGCAAGGCGATGGTCGATGCCTACCGCGAGAAGCTGGATGCCGGTGAAGTGACCACCGAGCTGGCCAAGGTCGAGAAGACCCCGCCGACCAGCCCGCTGTTCGTCGATTGGCCGAAGCTGCTGGAAGGCAAGCTGTCCGACCCGATCTCGACCAAGGTCGAGAAGAACAAGCTGGTCGAGCTGGCCAAGCTGATCAACACCATTCCGGACGAAGTGCAACTGCACTCGCGCGTGGCCAAGGTCTACGACGACCGCCGCAAGATGGCCGCTGGCGAGATCCCGGGCGACTGGGGCTTTGCCGAGAACCTGGCCTACGCCACCCTGCTCGACGAAGGCAGTGCCCTGCGCCTGGTCGGCCAGGACGTGGGTCGCGGTACGTTCACGCACCGCCACGCGATCCTGCACGACCAGAAGACCGACAACTACTACATGCCGCTGCGGCAGCTGGTGGATTCGCCGGAGAAGGCCACCGTCATCGATTCGCTGCTGAGCGAAGAAGCGGTGATGGCCTACGAGTACGGCTTCTCCACCACCGATCCGAACACGCTGTGCATCTGGGAAGGCCAGTTCGGCGACTTCGCCAACGGTGCCCAGGTCGTCATCGACCAGTTCATCGCCGCCGGTGAAGCCAAGTGGGGCCGCATCTCCGGCCTGACCCTGCTGCTGCCGCATGGTTATGAAGGGCAAGGCCCGGAACACAGCTCGGCGCGCCTGGAGCGCTTCCTGCAGCTGTGCGCGCTGGAGAACATGCTGGTGGTGGTGCCGTCGACCCCGGCACAGGCCTTCCACATGCTGCGTCGCCAGCAGCACCTGACCACCCGCAAGCCGCTGGTGGTGATGTCGCCGAAGTCGCTGCTGCGCCACAAGCTGGCCGTGTCGACCCTGGACGAGCTGGCCAACGGCGAGTTCCAGCACCTGATCGGCGACGCCAATGCGGACGCCAAGAAGGTCAAGCGCGTGGTGCTGTGCTCGGGCAAGGTCTACTACGACCTGCTGGAAGACCAGACCAAGCGTGGCCAGGACGACGTGGCGATCATCCGCGTGGAGCAGCTGTATCCGTTCCCGCGTGCGCTGCTGGCTGCCGAACTGAAGAAGTACGGCAAGGCCACCGACGTGGTGTGGACGCAGGAAGAACCGCAGAACCAGGGTGCGTGGTACCAGATCCGCCACCACCTGCAGTTCTGCCTGGCCGATGGCCAGAACCTGCACTACGCCGGTCGCGCACGTTCGGCTTCGCCGGCTGCCGGTCACATGGCTGACCACGTCCGCGAACAGCAGCAGCTGGTCGCCGATGCACTGGTCAACCCGTTCAACGACACGTTCGCTGAATAATCCTCCCCCTATTTAGAAGACAAACCAGGAAGCTCCCGCAATGGCCACCGAAGTCAAAGCCCCGGTACTGCCCGAATCCGTCGCCGACGGCACCATCGCCACCTGGCACAAGAAGGTGGGGGACGCCGTCAAGCGCGACGAAAACCTGCTTGACCTGGAAACCGACAAGGTCGTCCTGGAAGTGCCGTCGCCGGTCGACGGCGTGCTCAAGGAAATCAAGTTCGCCGAAGGCTCGACCGTGACCTCCAGCCAGGTCGTGGCGATCATCGAGGAAGGCGCCGTCGCTGCTGCCCCGGCTCCGGCCGCTGAAGAGAAGAAGGCCGAGGCCGCTCCGGCCGCTGCCGCACCGGCCGCCGCTGCTGCTCCGGCCCCGGCTGCCAAGTCGGCCGCCGACACCCTGCCGCCGGGCGCCCGCTTCACCGCCATCACCGAAGGCGTGAACCCGGCCGACGTCGACGGCACCGGCCGTCGCGGCGCGGTGACCAAGGAAGACATCGTCAACTTCGCCCGCAACGGCGGCGCCGGCAAGGCCGGTGGCGCACGTCCGGAAGAGCGCGTGCCGATGACCCGCATCCGCAAGCGCATCGCCGAGCGCCTGATGGAGTCGAAGAACTCGACCGCCATGCTGACCACCTTCAACGAAGTCGACCTGTCCAAGGTGTCGGCGGCGCGCAAGGAACTGCAGGACGAGTTCGTCAAGGCACACGGCATCAAGCTGGGCTTCATGAGCTTCTTCGTGAAGGCCGCTGCCAATGCCCTGCAGCGCTTCCCGCTGGTCAACGCCTCGATCGACGGCGACGACATCATCTACCACGGCTACTCGGACATCTCGATCGCCGTGTCGACCGAGAAGGGCCTGGTCACGCCGGTGCTGCGCAACGTCGAGCGCATGTCGTTCGCCGACATCGAGAAGACCATCGCCGACTACGCCAAGAAGGCCCGTGATGGCAAGCTGAGCCTGGAAGAACTGCAGGGCGGCACCTTCACCGTGACCAACGGCGGCACCTTCGGTTCGCTGCTGTCGACCCCGATCATCAACCCGCCGCAGAGCGCCATCCTGGGTATGCATGCCATCAAGGAGCGTCCGATCGCCCAGAACGGCCAGGTCGTGATCGCGCCGATGATGTACCTGGCGCTGTCGTACGACCACCGCATCATCGACGGCAAGGACTCGGTGCAGTTCCTGGTGGACATCAAGAACCAGCTGGAAAACCCGGGCCGCATGCTGTTCGGCCTGTAAGACACCTCCCGCCCCTCCGCGCCTGCGCGGAGGGGTTCTGGTAATGCATCAAGGAATAATTCAATGGCTGAACAATTCGACGTCGTCGTCATCGGTGCCGGCCCGGCCGGTTACCACGCTGCCATCCGCGCGGCCCAGCTGGGCCTGAAGACCGCCTGCATCGACGCAGCGCTGGGCAAGGACGGCAAGCCGGCGCTGGGCGGCACCTGCCTGCGCGTGGGCTGCATCCCGTCCAAGGCGCTGCTGGATTCCTCGCGCCAGTTCTGGAACATGGGCCACATCTTTGGCGACCACGGCATCAGCTTCAAGGATGCCAAGATCGACGTCGAGGCGATGGTTGGCCGCAAGGACAAGATCGTCAAGCAGTTCACCGGCGGCATCGGCATGCTGTTCAAGGCCAACAAGGTCGCCGCCTACTACGGCTTCGGCGAACTGCAGCCGGGCAACGTGGTCAAGGTCACCCAGCATGACGGTTCCATCGTCGAGCTGAAGGGCACCAACGTCATCATCGCCGCCGGTTCGGATTCGATCGAACTGCCGTTCGCCAAGTTCGACGGCGAGACCATCGTCGACAACGTCGGCGGCCTGGACTTCACCGAAGTGCCGAACCGCCTGGCCGTGATCGGCGCCGGCGTGATCGGCCTGGAACTGGGCAGCGTGTGGAAGCGCCTGGGCGCTGAAGTCACCATCCTGGAAGCACTGCCGGAGTTCCTGGCCGTGGCCGACGCCGAAGTGGCCAAGACCGCTGCCAAGGAATTCAAGAAGCAGGGCCTGGACATCCGCCTCGGCGCCAAGGTCTCCAAGACCGAGATCACCGGCAAGGGCAAGAAGAAGGAAGTCGTTGTCACCTACACCGACAGCGAAGGCGAAAAGACCCTGACCGTGGACAAGCTGCTGGTGGCCGTTGGCCGTCGCGCCGCCACCAAGGGCCTGCTGGCCGAAGGCACCGGCGTCAAGATCAACGAGCGCGGCCAGATCGAAGTCGACGCGCACTGCCACACCGGCGTCAACGGCGTGTGGGCGGTCGGCGACTGCGTGCGTGGCCCGATGCTGGCGCACAAGGGCTTCGAGGAAGGCATCGCGGTGGCTGAGCTGATCGCCGGCCTGCCGGGCCACGTCAACTTCGACACCATCCCGTGGGTCATCTACACCGAGCCGGAACTGGCCTGGGTCGGCAAGACCGAAGCCCAGCTGAAGGCCGAAGGCATTCCGTACAAGGCTGGCAGCTTCCCGTTCGCCGCCAACGGTCGCGCCGTGGCGATGATCGAGCCGGCAGGCTTCGTGAAGATCCTGGCCCATGCCGAAACCGATCGCATCCTCGGCATGCACCTGGTCGGCGCCAACGTCTCCGAGCTGGTGCACGAAGGCGTGCTGACCATGGAGTTCAGCGGCTCGGCCGATGACCTGGCCCGTATCTGCCACGCTCACCCGTCGCTGTCGGAAGTGATCCACGACGCCGCGATGGCGGTCAGCAAGCGCGCCATCCACAAGGCGAACTGATCTGCATCCGGGTAGGTGCCGACCGTTGGTCGGCACTCGCCTGCAGACAAAAAACCCCGCCTCGGCGGGGTTTTTTGTTGGCGTTGATGATGTAGAACCGAGCCCACGCTCGGCTATCCCGGGAAAAGCAGCCGAACATCGGCTCGGCGCTACACCTTTCCAGCAGGCTTCTTCGGTGGATCGTCGCAGACCCGATGCTGCACAACCGTCTCGCCGACCTTCCATTCCTTCGCGACCCTGCAGCGCTCCTTGGCTTTCTGCACAGAGACCGCGGCAGCATTTGCCTCGTCAGCCGCAGCAGTCTGCTGGCGTTCCAGCCACACCGACGGTGGCGCTGGAGGTGTGGCCAGTGCCGGCCCCGCGAGCAATGCCAGCGCCACCAGCAGCACCGTCCTCATGCAGCCACCGCTCGGCCACCGAGCAGGCGCGCCGGCAGCATGAACAGCGCGCGCAGGAACGCGAACAGGGCCGAGAACGTGATGCCGACCAGGCGGAACGGCAGGCTCAGCAGCCACACGAACGGCCAGGCGATCAGGGCGAGGATCGCCAGCGGCCAGCACAGCACGAACAGCAGGCACCACACACCGAGCGCGAACAGGGTCTTCATCACGGTCTCCTTGGGGCGGCACCCTGCCGCCTGCGGACACCTTGGCGCCCCGCCCCACCGCCGGCAAACGGTTTGCGACGAAACCGGGCTGGGGGCGATGAAACCGGTGGTGGGGAAACCGGAGATTGATCAGGTTGCCGGCCAGCGGCCGGCACTACCGAATGGATTCACACCGGGACTGCGCCCGGGCGGCCGTGGGTCACCTGGAAGCGCGCCGCGGTGCGAACCGTCGCATCCGCACGCAGCACACTGTCAGCGAAGCGCAGTTCCGCATCCACGGTCTGCCGGTTCAGCTGCAGCTTCCACCAGCCACGGCGGTCACCGTCGAAATAGCGGATATGCGGGTTCTGCGGAATCGACGGCCCGTAGTACGGCCCGTATGGCGTGTCGTCGCCGCCACTGCTGATCGCCGGAGCGATGAATTCGGTGGCTACGACCGGCGCACTGGCCGCGTCGAAATCCAGCTTCAGGTCGTTGACGAAGGTGGAATGCCAGTCGCCGCCCAGCACGATGGCATTGCCCTGCCCGCCTGCCTGCATCGCCTGCAGCAGCCGGTTACGTGCGGCAGGATAGCCATCCCAGGCGTCATTCCAGAAGCGCTCGCGTGGCGTGCCACCATCCAGCCGCAGCTGCGCCATCAGCAACTGCTGCACCACCACGTTCCAGCGCGTGCCCTGCGCGGCCGCCATCGACTGCGCGAACCACGCCTCCTGGCCCATGCCGAGCATGCTCATGCGCGGGTCCAGTGCAGCATCACAGCGTGGCGACTCGCCCACGCCACAGGGATTGGCCGGGCGGAACTGGCGGCAATCGAGCAGGGTCAGCTGTGCCAGATCGCCGTAACGCAGGCGCCGATGCACGCGCAGGCCGCCGTTGCCCGCAGGTGTGCTGCGCATCGGCAGATGCTCGTAGAACGCGCGGTAGGCGGCGGCGCGGCGGATGATGAAGTCCTCCGTTGATACGCCGGGTTTTTCCGGGTGGATGCCGGAGTAATCATTCTGTACTTCATGGTCGTCCCAGATCACCGCGAACGCGTGTGCGGCATGCGCGGCCTGCAGATCCGGATCGAGCTTGTACAGCGCGTACTGGTCACGGTAGCGCTCCAGGCTGACGGTCTCGCCACTGAAGCGTTGCGCATCCAGCGCACGACCACGCGCGTTCTGCAGCGGGCTGTATTCGTACAGGTAGTCACCGGCATGCAGCACCAGGTCGACATCGCTCTGCGCGATATCGCGCAGGACCGGGTAGTAGCCGCTGTTCCAGGCCTGGCAGGTGCACAGGGCCAACCGAAGCTGCTGCAGTTGCGTGTCCAGCGGCGGCGCGGTGCGGAAGTGGCCGACCGCGCTTTCCTCATCGCCGTCGCAGGCGAAACGGTAGTAGTAGTCGCGGCCTGGGCGCAGGCCGTTTACCTCCACGTGCACCGAATGCGCCAGCTCGGGCACCGCGGCCGCAGTCCCCCGCTGCACCAGCCGGCGCATGCCCGGGTCCTCGGCCACGAACCAGCGCACCGGCACCGCCCGCGACGGCATGCCGCCGCCATTGAGCGGGTCCGGTGCCAGCCGCGTCCACAATACGGCCCCCTGTGGATCCGGATCACCGGCGGCGACACCGAGGGTGAACGGATCGCGCCCCAGCCGCGGCCGTGGGCCGGCCGTGGCCAGCCCCGGCATCGCCGCCAGCGCGATCGCCGCCCCCGTGCCCTGCCACGCCATGCGCAGCAGGCGACGACGGCTTTCCGGATCGACAGGCCCGCGCATCAGAAGCGCACGGTAGCGGTGGCCATCACCTGGCGCGGCGCGCCGACCTGCATGGTCGCCAGGCTGCGGGTCGGGTCAGCGGCGTAGGTACCGTTGGTGTTGATCGAGGACAGGTAGCGCTTGTCGGTCAGGTTGGTCAGGTTCAGCGCTACGGTCAGGTTCTGCGCCGGGCCGAGCTTGCCGAAGTCATAGGCCGCCGAGGCGTTGACCAGCCAGTAGCTCGGCACCGACACATCGTTGGTATAGGTCACGTAGCGCTTGCCGACATGGTTGGCGGCCAGGCGCAGGTCCCACGGGCCCGGGGTCCACGCCAGGGTGCTGGCGAACATCCATTCCGGGGTGTCGACGGTCGTCTTGCCGCGGGTCGGCACCACGCCGTTGTTCACGTAGTCGTTGTCGTAGGTGCTGTCATTCCAGGACAGCGCATTGGACCAGGTCAGGTCCTGCATCGGCTTCAGCTGCAGGGTCGCCTCGGCGCCGCGGCTGGTCACAGAACCGACGTTGGAGAACAGTGCCGGGCAACCGAGGATGCCCACGCACTGCGCGATGGCCAGCAGGCGGTTGTCGAACTTGACGTCGTACACCGCCACCGAGGCTTCATAGCCGCGGCCGTAGCCACGCCAACCCAGCTCGATGGTGCGCGACTGTTCCGGCTTCAGGTTCTTCGCGCTGGCATCGAAGGCGGCCTGCGGCACATTGAACGGGCTGCCCACGCCCAGCGCATAGGCGGCGACGTTTTTGGCGAACGAACCGAAGATCTCGTTGCCTTCGTTGAGCTTGAAGTTGAAGCCGGCCTGCGGCAGCAGCCCCTTCTTCGATGTCAGACTGCTGTTGTTGGCGTAGCTGCCCAGCGGGGTGCGCACGCTGGTACGGGTGTGCGGCGACTTCGCACCGATGTCGATGGTCAGGCGATCATCGAACAGGCGGAAGCGGTCCTGCACGTAGAACTGGCGGGTGATGGTGGTGTAGCGCTGGTGCCACACGCGCTGGTCCGGGTTGCGCAGGAAGAAGTCGTCGGTGATCGGGCCGTCGATGTAGTAGAAGTTGCGCTGCACGCTGTGGCCGTTGTCCTCGTACCAGAGGCCCGCTTCCAGTTCGTGGCCACCGACGTTCCAGGTGAACGCCGAGGTCACGCCGGTACGGTCGATCGCGTACTCGGTGGTGCGGACCGAGATCGGAATCTCGCGGCTGGTGCCCGGGTTGGACGGATTGGACGGGCTGAACCAGTGGCCCTGGCCACGGTTGCTGTGGTTGTAGACATTGACCTTCAAGCGCATCGACTCGTTCAGGCCGAAATCACCGGCAATGCTGGACAGGTCATCGTTGCGCAGGCCGTGGCCGGAGTAGTACGCATCCCACGGGCTGTTGACGCCGCCGCTGAACTTGCCGCGTGCGGCGGCGACGGCGCGATCCCAGTCCGGCGCGTAGTTGTCCCAGTCCCAGCCGAGGCGATCGATCATTTCCAGCGACAGATCCTGGTAATCGGCCTCGACGCGGCGCGAGGCGTTGAACAGCGCGGTGATCCTGCTGTCCGTTCCGAAGTTGTAGGTGGCCTTGCCGTTGAACTGCTTCAGCTCCTGCGAGCCCTTGCCCTTCCACTTGTCACCTTCCGAATACACGCCGGACAGGTAGGCGGCAAAGCCCTGGTGCTCGCCGGTATCGAGGCGTGCATAGCTGCGGCGTGCGCTGTCACTACCAAAGCTCTGTGCCAGCACGACTCCATACTCGGTGGACGGATCGATCGAGTAGAACTGGAACACGCCGCCGAGGTTGCTGGTGGACGGCGTACCCAGTGCGCCTATGCCGGTGGAGACCTCCGCACCGCCCAGGTTCTCGCTGATCACCGCGCGGCTGATATGCAGGCCGTTGCTGTTGCCATAGGCCATGTTGCCCAGCGGGATGCCATCAAGGGTGTAGCCCAGGCGGTTCTGGTTGAAGCCACGCAGGCTGATGGTGGTGGACCATTCGTAGGCGCCGGTGGCATCGGCCGATTCGAAATGCACGCCCGGCTTGGTCGCAAGCAGCTTCAGCGGATTGGCACCCGGCGGCAGCACCTTCATGTCCTCGGCGGTTACGCGCTGCACCTGGCGCGCTTCACCGCGGCCGATCACCGAGACCGAATCGAGGGTGGTGGCCGACTGCGCGTCGGTGGCGGGGGCGGTTTCAGCGACAGCCAGCAACGGCAGCGAAGCACAGACCAGCAGGGCCAGCAGATTGCGGCGGAGCGGAGCGTGGGACGGCATGGGGGCGGATTCCTTGGGCACGCTGGACGCCGAAGGGCGGCGTCGAAGGGCAGCAGCGGCGGAATCGTAGAAGCGTCGCGTTACATGTCATTTACACGCCACATACGGACGTTTGGCGTTTCGAATGGTTTGCCAGCCGTGGGGTGGTTGCCGGCCAGCGGCCGGCACTACGGTTATTCGAATGAACCGACCGAGTCGTGGGCCAGGTTGTCGAAGCGGGTGTACTCGCCGAAGAACTTCAGCTTGCACGACCCGGTCGGGCCGCCACGGTGCTTGCCGATGATGATCTCGGCCAGGCCCTTGTCCGGCGAATTTTCCTTGTTGTAGTAATCATCGCGGTAGATGAAGACGATCATGTCCGCATCCTGCTCGATTGCGCCCGATTCGCGAAGATCGGCCATCACCGGGCGCTTGTCGGTACGCGTTTCCAGCGAGCGGTTGAGCTGCGACAGCGCGATCACCGGCACGTGCAGTTCCTTGGCCAGGCCCTTCAGCGAACGCGAGATCTCCGAGATTTCGGTCGCGCGGTTTTCGCTGTTGCCCGGCACGCTCATCAGCTGCAGGTAGTCGATCACCACCAGGCCCAGATCATGCTCGCGCTTGAGGCGGCGGCACTTGGAACGCAGCACTTCCGGCGACACGCCAGGCGTGTCGTCGATGAAGATCTTGGTTTCCTTCAGCATCTTGATCGCGCTGGTGACGCGGCTCCAGTCCTCGTCTTCCAGCTGGCCGGTACGCAGGCGCTGCGCGTTGATGCGGCCGTTGGAGGAAATCAGGCGCATCGCCAGCTGCGATGCCGACATTTCCATCGAGAACACCGCCACGCCCTTCTTCGACTTGATCGCCGCGTACTCGGCGATGTTCAGTGCGAAGGTGGTCTTGCCCATGGCCGGGCGCGCGGCAAGGATGATCAGGTCGGTCGGCTGCAGGCCGGAGGTCATCGCATCGAAATCGTTGTAGCCGGTCGGCAGGCCGGTGATGTTGCCGCCGTTCTCGAAGCGGCTGCGCAGCTCTTCGAAGGCATCCTTCAATGCACCGGGCATCGCCACGAAATCGGTACGGCCGCGTGCGCCCTGTTCGGCGATGGCGAACACGCTCTTTTCCGCCGAGGCCAGCAGCTCGCTGCTCTCTCGTCCCTCGGGCTGGAAACCGTCGTTGACGATGTCGGTACCCACCTGGATCAGCTGCCGCAGCACCGCCTTGTCACGCACGATCTCGGCGTAGGCCACGATGTTGGCCGCCGACGGCGTGGTACTGGCCAGTTCGATCAGGTAGGCACCATCGCCCACCAGTTCCATCTTGCCCTGCGATTCGAACCACTCGCCCAGGGTCACCGCATCGAACGGCCGCTCGCGCTCGGACAGCTCACGGATCGCGCGATAGATCATCTGGTGGTCGCGGCGGTAGAAATCGCCTTCGGTCAGCTGGTCATTGACCCGGTCATAGGCCTCAGGGGCCAGCATCAGGCCACCCAGCACCGCCTGCTCGGCTTCCACCGAATGGGGCGGTACCCGCAACTGGTCGATGCGCGACTCGTCGCGATCGCGATCGAAGCCATCACCGCGCTCTCTGCGGTTGGAACGGAAGCCGGGGCGAGCGGACATGCTGCGGTGTTTCCTGCGAAAGTGGGCCGGACGAGTGTAGGCATGCGCCGACCCCGGCGGCCATGGACAAGCCTGTGGATAAGCCGTGGAGAAACGGGGGATATCCGCCGGTGCCTGGCCAGACTGGCGTGGGAGCGTCGCACTGCCTGCGACGGGCGCCATTGCGGCACCCGAGCGGACATTATCGCAGATGGGGCTGGCAACCGCTGGCGTCAATCGCCCTTGACGTGAACCGCGATCAGCGCCAGGAACCGGTCCACGTAGCCCTGCAGGAATTTCTGCGTGCCTTCATTGTGGACCGTGCCATCGGCATCGATCAGGCCGTCCTTGAAATGAATGAACGCCTCGGGCTGGCCGAGCACGTGCATGTCCACGAAGGCCAGGCTGTTGCGCAGGTGCTGCTGGGCCACGGCGGTGCCGATCTGGCCGATGGAGGCGCCGATCACCGCCGCCGGTTTGCCGGCAAACGCGCTGTCACCGTAGGGGCGCGAGCCGATATCGATGGCGTTCTTCAGCACGCCCGGCACCGACCGGTTGTATTCCGGGGTCACGAACAGCACCGCATCGGCGGCACGGACCTGGTCCTTCAGCCGGGTACCCTGCGCCGGATAGTGGCCATCGAAGTCCTGGTCGTACAGCGGCAGATCACCGATCTGCACGTACTGGAAGCGCGCACGGTCGCCGGCAATCTTCTCCAGCGCATGGGCCAGTTTGCGGTTGCAGGAATCCTTGCGCAGGCTGCCGACGAACACGGCGATGGTGGGGACGGACATCGGGACATACTCCTCACGGTGCGGGAGGCCCAGCCTAGTCGCCGGGCCCTTGCAGGCCGGTGAAGATCAGCCGCCGGTCACGCCCGCGCGCACCTGCCGCCAATGCGCCTGCCAGGCCTGGAACATCAGCACGTTCCACAGATGGGTATGCCACTTGCGCTGGCCGCCGAGGAACTGCTGCCACAGCGGCTGTACCGCGGCCGCCGACAGCACGCCCTCCTGCTCCAGCCGCGCGGGCTGCAGCAGATCTTCGGCCCACGGCCGCAGGTCGCCCTTCAGCCAGTCACTGACCGGCGCGCCGAAACCACGCTTGGGCCGGTGCACCATCGACTGCGGTACATAGCGGCCCAGCACGCGCTTGAGCAGCACTTTGCTGGTGGTTTCACTGCGCTTGAAGCCCAGCGGCAGCGACCAGGCGAACTCGGCCACGCGAGAATCCAACAGCGGTGCGCGGGCTTCCAGGCTGACCGCCATCGAGGTGCGGTCGACCTTGCACAGCAGGTCATCCGGCAGATAGGTCACGTAATCGGCCAGCATCATCGCATCGGCCGGTGTGCCGGCACCGTGCAAAGGGTCGGCCAGGTCGTAGAAGCTGCCCGCGGCCTGCGCTCCGGGCACTGCCGCCGCCGGGTCGCGCCAGCGCGAGATGCGGTTGCGGTACACGTCACCGATGCCACGCGCGCCGGATTCTGCCAACAGCGCGGCCAGGCCGCCGGTACGCGAGGCCTCGCCCTGCTGCTGGGAGCGCGCGCCCATCCAGCGCCGCAGCGGCCCCGGCACACGGCCCAGCATCTGCCAGTTGCGCAGCGCGCGTACATAGCGGGTATAGCCGAAGAACAGCTCGTCGCCACCATCGCCGGACAGCGCCACGGTCACGCCCTGCCGCGCCAGGCGGGCGACCAGCGCGGTCGGCACCTGCGAGGCATCGGCGAAGGGTTCGTCGAACATCGCCGGCAACTGCGGCACCACCGCCAACGCATCGGCACCGCTGACGTAGAGTTCAGTGTGGTCGCAGCCCAGATGCGCGGCCAGTTCCTTGGCCAGCGGCGCCTCGTCGTGGCCCGAACCGGTGAACCCGATACTGAAGCTGTGCACCGGCTGGCCACTTTGTGCCTGCATCAGCGCGGCCACCAGCGACGAATCGGTGCCGCCGGACAGGAACACGCCCACCGGCACGTCGGCCACCATGCGCAGCGCCACCGCGTCACGCAGCAGCCCGTCCAGCTGCTCCTCGGCTTCCTCGATGCGGCCCTGGAACGGCGCAGCCAGCGCCGCCTGCATGCGCGCACGCGCATCCCAGTACGGGCGCTGCGCCTGTTCCGGCCGGTGCGCGGCCGCACCCGCCGCCACGGCTTCCGCATCCAGGCGCAGCACGCGCCCGGGCATCAATTTGTGGCAGCGCTGGTGGATGCTGTGCGGCGCCGGAATGTAATCCAGCCGCAGCAGCAGGGTCAGGGCGTCACGGTCGATGTCGTTGTCGAAGGCCGGGTGCTGCCACAGCGCCTTCAGTTCCGAACCGAACACCAGCGTGTCGCCGGCCCAGCCGTAGTACAGCGGCTTCTTGCCGACACGGTCGCGGGCCAGCCACAGGCACTGCTCCTGGCGGTCCCACAGCGCAATGGCGAACATGCCGTTGCAGCGCTGCAGGGTGTCTTCCATACCCCACTGCAGGATCGCTGCCAGCAGCACTTCGGTGTCGGAGTGCCCACGGAAGGCGTGTCCCAGCTGCTCCAGTTCGGCACGCAGGGTGGCGAAGTTGTAGACCTCGCCGTTGTAAGCCATCACGTAGCGACCATCGGACGAGGCCATCGGCTGGTGGCCCAGCGGCGACAGATCGAGAATGCTCAGCCGACGGTGCGCCAGCGCGATGCCGGCCCCGGCATCGACCCAGCTGCCGCCATCATCCGGCCCGCGATGGTGCAGCGCCTCGCCCATGGCCAGGACCTGCGCCTGCAGCACCTCGGCCGACGCCACCGGCGCCGGCAACAACATTCCCGCCAATCCACACATGCATCAAGGTTCCTGCGCCAGTTCAAGGGCGGCGCCAATCACCGCATTGTCGCTTGGAAGCCCGAACATTGCTGCCCCCGCCAGCGGCGTATAGGTATCGGCACCGCAGACCCGGCGCAATGGCAGGTGGCCGAAACCGGCCTCGACCAGGGCGGTGACCACGCCCTCGCCCACCCCGCCACTGTGGCGGCCCTCATCCAGAACCAGCACGCGCCGGGCGCTGGCGGCTTGCGCGGCGATGAAACCGGCATCCAGCGGCACCAGCCAGCGCAGGTCGACCACCCGCACCTGCCAGCCCAACTGCTGCTCGATCGCCCGCGCCGCGCGCAGCGCCATCGGCACGCCGTTGCCATAGGTGTAGACCACCAGGTCGCCCGCCTCCGGCGCATAGACCCGGCCCTCGCCCGGTACCAGCGCCTGGCCCTGGGCGGGGTAGTCGAACAGCCACTGGCCATCGCCCGGCGCATGCAGGTCCTTGCTCATGTACAGCGCGATCGGCTCCAGGAACACCGCCACCCGGCCATCCACCTTTGCCAGCGCCGACAAGGTGCGCAGCATCATCACCGCATCGTCGCCGCGCGACGGGCAACCGACCACCAGGCCGGGAATGTCGCGCAGCGCGGTGATCGAATTGTCGTTGTGGAAGTGGCCACCGAAGCCCTTCTGGTAGCCCAGCCCGGCCACCCGCACCAGCATCGGGTTGCGGTACTGGTCATTGGAGAAGAACTGCAGCGAACACGCTTCGCCGCGCACCTGGTCGATGGCGTTGTGCAGGTAGGCCAGGTACTGGATCTCCGGAATCGGCAGCATGCCCATGTTGGCCAGGCCCTGCGCCATGCCCAGGATCATGGTCTCGTCCAGCAGGGTGTTGAACACCCGGCGTGGGCCGAAGCGGCGCAGCAGATCCTTGGTGACGGTATAGACACCGCCCTTCTGTGCGACGTCCTCGCCGAACAGCAGGCTCTGCGGATACTTCGCCAGCAGTTCCTGCAGCCCATGGTTGATCTGGATGGCGAGGTGCCGAGGTGCCTGCCGCTCAGGCAGGGTCTCCGCACCGCCATACAGCGCTTCGCGCGCATCGGCGGGCACCTCGCGCCGCGCCTCGGCCTGCACCGCCGCCGGCGTGTACGGCGCCAGCGGCGCCATCACCTCCTGCAGTGACTGCAGCGTCGGGCGGCCTTCGGCATCCGCCGCCGCGGCCATGCAGCGCGCGCGCATCGTTTCGTAGGCGACCTCGATGGTGGCCGCATCCATCCAGCCCGACTCCATCGCGATCTGCGCCGAGCGCAGCAGCGGATCCTGCGCCTCGGCCGCGCACAGCTCCGGCAGCGCGCGCCATTCCACTTCAAAGTCGGTGCCGGCGTGGCCCATCAGGCGGGTGGTGCGTAGATGCAGGAAGGTGGGCCGTCGCGTGCGCCGGCAGTGCTCCACCGCCGCCTGCACCTGGGCGTGCCCGGTGGCCAGGTCGAGACCATCAGCGAAGAAATAGTCGAGCCCCGGCTGGCGGCTGAAGCGATCGGCAATCCAGCCTTCCGGCGTCTTCACCGAGATGCCCAGGCCGTTGTCCTCGCAGACGAACAGGATCGGCGCCGGTAGCTTCTGGTAGGCCGACCACATCGCGGTGTTGAACGCGGTCTGCGCGGTGGCATGGTTGGCCGAGGCGTCGCCGAACGAGCACAGCACGATGCTGTCGGCCGGGATCGGCAATGGCTGCCCCAGGCGCTTGCCGCTCTCGATGGCCAGCGCGGTGCCCAACGCTTTCGGCAGGTGCGACGCGATGGTCGAGGTCTGCGGCAGCACCCACAACGGTTTGCTGCCCCACACCTTGTGGCGGCCCCCGCTGGCCGGGTCATCGGCGCTGGCGGCGAAAGACAGTGCGGCATCGCGCAGCGGATCGATGCCCGGCAGCTGGCGCGAACGCTCGGCCATGAAGGCACCGGAGCGATAGTGCAGGAAGGCTGGATCGGTATGCCGGCAGGCCCGCGCCAACAGCGCGTTGCCTTCGTGGCCGGAGGAACCGATGGTGTAGAAGACCTTGTTCTGAACGCGCAGCACGCGTGCCATCAGGTCCAGCTGGCGGCTGGCCAGCTGCGAATCGAACAGTTCGCCAAACGCGGCGGCAGTGAGCGTGCTGCCCGGCAGGATCGGCGCATCCGGCGCCGGGCGCGGACGCGGGGTTCCACGCCAACCACGCACCGCATCGAGAAAGTTGACGTCGCACACTTCGGCGCGGTTGAGCACGCGCATGCGTGCGGGAATCGGATCTGGAACCACAGCGAACATCGAACACCCTCCGTGTCGTTGTTGCATTCCGCCCGGCGTTGGCCAGGCGCTACCCTGTGGGGGTCACCCTGGTGAGACTCACGCAGCCTCGAATCGCGAGCGCACTTCGGCAGTCACGGCCGGCATCGGCAGGAAGCGCGATTGTTCACGCACGCGCTGCAGCCAGCCACGCACTTCCGGGAATGGCTGCAGGCTGATACCGCCCTCTCCAGCCACGTCGGTATAGGCAAACAGCGCGATATCGGCGATGCCATATCCGTTGCCGGTGAACCACTGCGCTTCGCGCAGATGTTGCTCCATTACTGCCAGCGCGGTGGCGGCGCGCTCGTGCAGGCGCGGCAGTTCGGCGCGGCGCGGTGAATCAGCGGGGGTCCAGCCACGGATGAAGCGCGCCACCGCCACGCACGGCTCGTGCGTGTACTGCTCGAAGAACATCCAGCTCAACGCCTGCGCGCGCTCCCAGCCATCGGTGGGCAGGTACGGCGTGCCCTCGGCCAGCCAGAACAGGATCGCGTTGGATTCGGTCAGCACGCGGCCATCGTCGCGGACGATCAGCGGCACCTTGGCATTCGGATTCAACGCCAGGAATTCGGGGGTGTGGGTCTGGCCATGGGCACTGTCCACCTCCACCCAGCGGTAGCGGCTGCCGAGCTGCTCCAGCAGCAGGCGCACCTTGTGGCAATTGCCCGAGACCGACATGCCATGCACCGTCAACGGGACGCGCTCTTCCACCATCGCCTGCTCCATCGGATCCGGCCGGCGGCCAGCTGCGTGCAGTCTGGCAAGCGCGCCGATGAATGCCAAGCGCGGGTGCAGCATGGCAACACGGTAGTGGCGACCCCAGGGCGCCCCGCCCGCGCAGCGGGCCCCACCCCGGTTGCCGCCCGCCGCCGGCCCCACCCGGGCCCGCA
>NZ_JBDJKU010000068.1:0-20576 GCF_039673015.1 Stenotrophomonas sp. TWI1409 | reverse complement strand
GCGGGGCGCCACCGGGTTGGGCGGGCGGCGGCCGGCCAAATCCCCCCCCCGGGGCCCGGGTCGGGGGTCGCGGGCCTGGGGCCGGCACTACCGATCAGGCTGCCGTTACCTCATGCAGCGCCAGCCAGCGCCAACGCCCCTGTTCCTGGCGCAGCAGCGCCAGCGATTCCCGCCATACGGGCTCGCCGCCATCGATCGCATGCCCTTCGCGATAGCGCAGCACCGCCAGCGGTGATGGCGCTTCCACCGCCTGCACGGCGTCGATGGAAATCTGCAGCCCTGGACGCGCGCCATGACCACCCGCGAACAGTGCCTGCACGGCCTTCCGGTCCAGCCTGCGACCCGCGATGCCGACCATGCTGAAGTCCGCGCAGAAATGCGCCATCAGGTCCTCCAGCGCGTCGGTGCCGGCGTCGGCGCGGAACCAGGCCTGCAGCTTGTCGTGCAGGTGGTGGACTTCGTGTTCTGCGGTGGTATCCATCAGGTGTTCTCCGGTTGCGAAAGGGTGAGCAACTGCGGCCGGCGCAGCAACGCCATCGGCAGCAGGGTAAGTAGAGCGGCCAGACCCAGCGCCACGCCGGTGGCGCGGGCCGGCAGCCACTGCATGGCCAAGGCCAGCAGCAGCGCGATGGCCGCGGTACCCAGGCAGAAGCTGAGCTGGCGGTTGAGGTTCCAGAGCGCACTGGCATCGCCCAATGCTTCGCCCTCGACCCCATGGAAGGCCAGCGTCTGCGCCGTGCTGCTGCACAGGCTGCCGCCAGCGCCCATCAAGGCAAACAGCAATGCGGCAATGGCAAAGACCGGGTGTGGCAGCAGCGCCATCAACAACAGGCCGCAGGCCTGCAGGAGCATGCCCGCACGCAGCACTGTGGCCGGGCCGAAGCGGGTCAGCAGGCGCTTGCTGGCCGTGATCGCAATGGCCGAGGCCAGCGCCCACGGCAGCATCAGCGCGCCGATGCGCGCGGCACTATAGCCGGCCTGGTGCAACTGCAGGGTACTGACCAGCTGGCTGCCGATGAACACGCCGGGTACGGCCAGGTAGACCAGCATCGCCAGGCGCAGCCCGCGATGGGACAGCAGCGACCAGCGCAGCAGTGGCTGCGCCTGCTGCCGTGCATGCCGCAGGTGAGCCGCCGCCAACAGCAGTGCGATCAACAGCAGTACGGCACCGGCGGTCCGATGTCCGGGCTCGCCCAGCCAAGTCAACGCCAGCAGCAGCGCGCCCAGCGCCGCCATCGCGGTGGACAGCGCATAGGCCTGCAGGCGTGGCGCACTACACGCGCCATCGGCCGGCATCCACGCCAGCACCAGTCCAATCGCCACCACGGCCAGCGGCAGGCTGGCCCAGAGCACACCGCGCCAAGACAACCACTGCACCAGCAGCCCACCGAGCGCAGGCGCCAGTGCCGGCACCAGCAGCGCCACCAGCAGGATGCGGCGGGTCAGCGCGCCACGCTGGTCAGGCGTGCACTGTCGGTACGCTGCCGCTTGTGCCACCGGAATCAGCAGGCCACCAGCCAGGCCCTGCAGCAGGCGCCAGCCCAACAGCCAGCCAATACCCGGTGCAGCCCCGGCCAACACTGCGGAGGCGGCGAACAGCAGCAACGCCACCAGCAGCAGGCGACGCTCACCGCAGCGTGCGGCCAGCCAGGGCGCCAGCGGAATCACCACGCTCAGGCCCAGCATGTAGGCGGTGCCGACCCAGGCCAGGGTACCGACGTCGGCATGCAGTTCCGCCGCCAGCGCCGGATAGGCCACCGTGGCGATGAACATGTTGACCAGATCCAGAGCGAACACCAGCAGGAAGATGGCCTCATGGCGCAGGCGGGGGGACGGCATCGGCGACGCTCCAGCAGGGAAGCGGCCAGCATGCCGTGCGGGCCTTGTTGGAAAAACACGACAGCAACTGCAACACTGTCAAATCTGCTTTGACAATGAATTGCCATGGTCAGCCTTGATCGCTTCGATATCTTCCGTGCAGTGGTCGAGGCCGGCAGCCTGACCGCTGCCGCCGATCGCCTGGGCCTGAGCCGTGCGGTGGTCAGCTTCAACCTGAAGCGGCTGGAGCAGGAGCTGGGCGTGACCCTGCTGCTGCGCAGTACCCGCCACCTGGCCCTGACCGAGGCCGGCGAACAGTTCCTGCAGCACTGCGTGCAGGCGCTGGACGCCGCACAGGCGGCGATCGATGCCGCCCGCCGCGACCAGCATCAGCTGCAGGGCGTGCTGCGCCTGACCACCACCCCGGAGTACGCCCAGCTGCGCCTGATTCCTGCGTTGGAGGCGTTCCGTGCGCGGCATCCGGCCCTGCAGCTGCACCTGTCGACCTCACCGGCACCGGCCGATCTGATTCCCGAACGCTTCGATCTGGCCATCCGCCTCGGCCGCCTGCCCGATTCGGGCCTGCACGCCAATGAACTGGAGCGCCACCCGCTGTGCGCGGTGGCGGCTCCGTCCCTGCTGGCACGCCTGCCCTCTGCCGATGCTGCCGACGACCCCGTGCAGCTGGGCACCCTGCCCCGCCTTGGCTACCCGCGCCTTGCCGATGTGCCGGTGATTGCACCTGACGGCAGCGACGCCCTGTTCGCCACCAACCCGGGCAATGCAGTGGTGCGCGTGGATGGCGCCAGCAGCCTGCGCGCCTTCGCCGTGGCCGGCGCCGGGGTCACCGTGCTGCCACGCTGGCTGATCGAGGACGACCTGGCCCAGGACCGGCTGCGCCCGGTGCTGCGCCAGCACCGGTTCCCGCAGCAGAGCGTGTACGCGGTCTACCCGCACAGCACGCAGCCCTCGCCGAAGGTACGGCAGCTGATCGATTTCCTGCACGGGTGGTTTGTCACCTGAAAAAAGGGGACGGAGGGGATTAAGTCGTTTATGCATAAACGACTTAATCCCCTCCGTCCCCTTTTTTGCATGGCCCCTTGCGGGGCCATGCCTTCAGGCATCAGCGCAGCACCTGCTCCACCAGCTGTACGTCCACCGTCTGCAGCGGTTCGGCGGCGTTGCGCGACAGCTGCACCTGGTAGGTGCCGCCATCGATCTTCCACTGGCGGGCCTGCGCATCGTAGTGAGCCAGGGTCTTCGGCTCGGCTTCGATGCGGATGCGGCGCTGTTCACCCGGCTGCAGGGTCACCTTGTCGTAGCCGATCAGGCGGATCGGCGTGGTGCTGCCGGCCGGCAGCTTCAGGTACAGCTGGGCGACGTCGGCACCGGCGCGCTTGCCGGTGTTGCGGATGTCGACGCTGGCGACCAGGCGCGAACCCTCCACGCTCACCTTCAGGTTTTCATAGGCGAAGGAGGTGTAGGACAGGCCGTGGCCGAAGGCGAAGGTCGGGGTCAGGCCCTTGGCTGCCATCCACTTGTAGCCGACGTTGGCGCCTTCGATATCGAAATCGAACACATCACCGAACGGCTTGGCCGGCTTGAAGCCGAGGCCGTCGATGTGCGGGCGCGGCAGCTGCGATTCGTCCACCACCCAGGTCACCGGCAGGCGGCCGGACGGATTGACCTGGCCGGTCAGCAGCGCGGCAATGCCTTCGCCACCGCGGATGCCCGGGTACCAGGCCTGCAGCATCGCCGGCACCTGCGCCAGCCACGGCGTGCGCACCGGGCCGTTGGTTTCCAGCACCAGCACGGTTTTCGGGTTGGCCTTGGCCACGGCCGAGATCAGTGCGTCCTGATTATCCGGCAGCTGCATGTCCGGCAGGTCCACCGATTCGGCCGCCCACTGGGTGGCAAACACGATGGCCACATCGGCCTGCGCGGCTGCCTTGGCCGCAGCGGCGGCGTTGGTGCCGTCCACATACTCGATGGTTGCATCCGGACGTGCCGCACGCAGCGATTCCAGCGGCGAGGACGGGTGGAAGATCACCGGGCCCGGCCAGGTGGTCGGCAGCACGCCCGGCACCGCGTTGGTGCCCTTGGCGGTCACGCCCACCATCGACGAACCACCGCCACCGATCACGCCCTTGTCGGCATGACCGCCGATGATGACGATGCGCTTCACGCTGTCGGCCAGCGGCAGCAGGTTGCCTTCATTGCGCAGCAGCACGCTGCCTTCTTCCACCGTGCGCTGGGCGACGGCGAAGCCAGCCTCGGCATCGACCTTCTGGTGCTGCGGCGGGTTGTCGAAGTTGCCGTGCAGGAACATCGTGCGCAGGATGCGCGCCACCATGTCGTTCAGGCGCGCCTGCGGCACCACGCCACCATGCACGGCCAGGCGCAGCGGTTCGTCAAAGAACACTGCCGCATCGAACACTTCACCGGCCGACTGCTGGTCCAGGCCGGCCAGCGCTGCCTTGGAACCGCTGTGCACGCCGCCCCAGTCGGACATCACGAAACCGGGGAACTTCCATTCCTGCTTCAGCACCTGATTCATCAGGTAGCCGTTCTCGCAGCCGTAGGTACCGTTGATCTTGTTGTACGAGCACATCGCCACGCCCGGGCGGCCGGCGTCCAGCGCGATCTTGAAGGCCAGCAGGTCCGACTCGTGCATGGCCTGTTCGCCGATGCGCACGTCGTGGAAGTTGCGGCGGGTCTCCATGTCGTTCAGCGCGAAATGCTTCATCGAGGAGATCACGTGCTGGCTCTGCACGCCCTGGATCAGCGCGCCGACCATCGAACCGGCCAGCAGCGGGTCTTCGCCGGCGTACTCGAAATTGCGGCCGTTGCGCGGGTCGCGCTGCAGGTTGACGCTGCCGGACAGCAGGATGTTGAAGCGCTGCTGCCACGCTTCGCGGCCCATGGTCGCGCCGCCGGCAAAGGCGACCGCACGGTTCCAGGTGGAGGCGGTGGACGGGCCCGACGGCATTGCCGTGGCGAAGTCACCCGGGCGGATGCCACCCGGATTGGTCACGCCGACGCCGGCATCGGCCGACTGCTGCGACGGAATGCCCAGGCGCGCGACTTCCGGCACGAAGCCGGCCGAACCCACCGCACCTTCCGGCAGCTTGCCACCGTCCTTGCCCAGCCCGAAGTAGCTGTGCAGCATCTGGAACTTCTCATCCTCGGTCATCGCCTTCAGCAGCAGCGCAGCGCGCGCATCGGCGTTGAGGGTGGTGTCCATCCACGGCGTGTCGCCGTGCTTGTCGGCGGCATAGGCCAGGGTCAGCAGCGTGGCACGCAGGGCGCTGCCTTCCACCTTGAACGGTGCACTGCTGGCGGCCTGGAAGCCGTCGCTGAAATAGCTGGCATCGGCTTCCAGCGCCACACGTGCCGGGTCGAAGCCTGCGGCCTTGGCCGATTCACCGGCCACTGCGCCGAGCAGCACCGCCGGTGCGCCCAGCCGCGAACGCGTGACCAGCGCCGGCAGCTGCGCGGCACCTGCACCAGCATCGGTGTAGACCGCCACGGTGTGGCGACCATCGTCCAGGCGCAGGTAGTTCAGGCCCGGCTGGTCCGGGCCGGACTCAGCGGCAATCGGCAGCCGGGTCAGCACGGCCTGACCGCGCTGGGTCTGACCATCGTCCTTGCCCGCCGCAATGAAGCGGTACTCGTAGCCCAGGCCGTCGGCCAGCACCTGCAACGGATCGACCTGGCCGATGCCGCGCTGCACCTGGCGCACGCTCACCGCGTCCACCTGCAGGGTCTTCAGCTGGGCGGCCAGGGCCGGCATGGCCTCGGCGGTCGGGGCCTGTTCCAGGGTCAGCACAGTGAACGCGGCGGGGTCGGCCCAGGCCGGGGCGGCCAGTGCGGCTGACAGGGCCAGGGACAGTGCAAGCGGCTTTGTAAACGTTTTCATCGGCAGGCGTAATTCCGTTGCCAAGGCAATCGGTCCAGGGAAAGTGCCGCCGAAGGGTGCAGCGTTCATGCCGCGCAGGGGTTGCCAGGCAACGTCCCGCAGGCCGAAGGACGGGCTGGTCTGCGCCTGGGACCCTCCTCCCGGCGTGACAACCTGCCTGTCCGGGCCGCGCAGGGCGACCCAATCATGTGAAGATTGTGCGAGGGCGTTCACACCTGTCAACAGGACCTAAGTCACAGGCCGACCCCAGCCACTGGTTATCAGGCCATCACCGGCGGTCATCAGCGCGCCGCGCGAGGCTGCTGATAATGGAGATCCCTGGCCACGAATCGAGCCCATGACCGTACACCGCGACTTCGATCATCTCTGGCGCGACCGCTGTGACACCTCCAGCCAACGCGCGCCGCGCGTGCTGATCCGGGTGTTCGTGGCCCCCGGTGAGCTGGAGCGCAGCGTGGCGTTCTACGAGCAGTTGCAGGGCGTGGTGGCCGATGCCGGGTTCCCGTTTCCGGAGGCCGGCCTGCGTCTGGCGATGGTCGGTGCGTTCCTGTTGATCGAGGGCAGCAAGGCGGCGCTGGCGCCGTTCACTTCGACCACGGGGACGCTGCTGGTCGATGACGTTCGGCCCTATCACGACAAGCTGGTGGCGGCTGGCGCTGAAATCATCTTCCCGCTGCAGGTGGTACCGACCGGGGCGGCGTTCAATGCGGTGCATCCCGATGGCACCGTGGTCGAGTACGTGCATCATCGGCCGGATCCGCAGGGGCGGTGAGGTGACGGCCGGGCTGCGCCCGGCACCCGCAGAGGCAACGGCCAACGCTACAGCAGAATCAAATGCCGCATTCCGTGGGATGGCGGGGCACTGTGGGTCTGCGGGGACGGCGCAAGTACGTCCATGTAGCCTTGGTCGCCGCATCCATGCGGCTCACACCCCGCAAACCCACAGTGCCCCGCCTTCGACAGCTGGCTGGTGGCCAGTAGATCCACGCCATGCGTGGATGCTTTTCAAATCAACACGAGATATTCGATTCCGGTGGAGGTCCATCCACGCATGGCGTGGATCTACAATTCCTCCATGTCCTCTCCCGCCCTGCCCTGGAATGGCACGCTGCTGCTGGATGCTCACGTGGCCGTGCTGCAGGGCCACGCCGGTGGCAGCGATACGCACGCGCACTACGCCCATCAACTGTTGCTGAGCGAAGCCGCGCCCTGGCAGGTCGAGGTTGATGGCGTGCGGCAGCAGGGCCAACGGCTGTGGCTGCCGTCATTCCAGCCGCACGCAATCCTGTCGGCGCCGGAAGCGGGCTGCACGGTGTTCCTCGAACCCGCGCATGCCGATCCCGGGCAGATCGAGCAGCACCTGCACGCGCTGCCGGGCAACGCGCTGGAGCTGCACGACTGGCTGCCGCAGCTGAGCCGCCCGCAACCACTGGACCGCCGCGTGCAGGCCGCGCTGTCCCGTATCGCCCAGCACCTGCCCGGGCCGGTGCCAGCCGCCGATATCGCCGAGGCGGCACATCTGTCGACCAGCCAGCTGCATCGGCGCTTCCAGTCCGATCTGGCGGTGACCCTGCGCGGCTGGGTGCTGTGGCAACGGCTGCGCAGCGCACTGATGCATCATCTGCGCGGGCACAGCCTGACCGACAGCGCGCACGCGGCCGGATTCGCTGACCTGGCCCATCTGTCGCGCAGCCTGCGCCGCATGTTCGGCATCAGTGCCGCGCAGCTGCAGGGCCTGCAGCTGCACGCGGCCTGACACGCCCCATCATCCGCGCCTGCGCAGACCTTCCGGCAGCTCCGGCACCTCGCCATGCGGCAGTTCGCGGAACGGCGCCAGCAGCTGTCCGGGATAATCGCGCGGATAGTCCGGCTGGCTGCCGATGCCGAGGTCGCGTTGCTGCAGCCGATAGCCGGGCGCATCGAAGGCGGTCCCCAGCAGGTGATCCCAGACAGTCAGGAACAGGCCGAAGTTGACGTCGCCGGCGGTGCCGTAACGCATGTGGTGGAAGCGGTGCAGCGGCGCCCAGGCCATCACCCGGCCCAGCACGCCGGGACGCATGTCCACGTTGGAATGCTGCAGCAGCAGCTGGATGGCAATGGCGAACGCCAACACCGCGGCTACCGGCATCGGCAGGCCCAACAGCAGCAGCGGCAGCACGCCGCCCACCGCTTCGGCCGCCTGATGCAGCGGGTGTTTCATCAGCCCGTTGAAGCCGTACATGCGGGTGACGCTGTGGTGCACCGCATGCAGCCGCCACAACCAGCCGATGCGATGGCTGGCGTAGTGCACCAGGGTGATGCCCAGATCAGCGCAGACGATGGCCAGCAGCACCTGCAGCGCGAATGGCCACTGCACCGGCCACAACTGCCACGGAATGATTGCCGCCAGCAGCGGCACCGCCGCGATCGACAGCAGGTTCAGGCTTTCGTTGACCAGTGCATGCAGGCTGTCACGCAGGCTGTCGCCGTGGTCGTGGTTGAACGCGGGGTCGTACGGCCAGGCACGCTCGGCAGCGAACGAGACCGCGATGGCAACCGCCAGCAAGGCCAGCAGCCATAGTGGGTCGCCGTGGAGGTGGCCGATCCAGGCGACGGCGGCGGCAACGAAACCCAGCAGGAACAACGGGGCATACAGGCGGAGCATCCAGTGCTTCATGGGCAATCCGGAAAGTAAGGGGCCTGCATGCTGGCGCCGCGTATGGGCCGCCGGCTTGAACAAACGGCGCAACCCGGCGCGCTCCCCGGTGGATGACCATCATGGACGCACCACGTTTCCCACATCCATGCATGGCGTGGATCTACAATGGCGCCCTCATCGCGCCCGGGACCGGCATGGATTCCTTCAACCTGATGCGCGCCTTCCGCCGCATCGTCGAACGCGGCGGGCTGGTCCGCGCCGCCGAAGACCTGGGCATGTCACCGGCCGGGCTGAGCAAGCAGCTGCGCACCCTGGAAGCGCACCTGGGCGTGGTGCTGCTGCAGCGGACCACGCGGCGCATGAGCCTGACTGAGACCGGCCACGCCTATTACCGCGAATGCTGCCGGCTGCTCGACGAGCTGGATGCATTGGAGCGTGGCATCGCCGAACAGCGCGGCGACGTGGCCGGGCGCCTGCGCGTCAATGCACCACAATCATTCGCGCTGAGCACGCTGTCGCCGCTGCTGCCACGCTTCCTGCAGCAGCATCCGCAGCTGTCGCTGGACCTTGTGATGGAAGACCGCCTGCTCGATGCGGTGGGCGAAGGTTTCGATGTGTCGCTGCGGTTGCGTGCCGAGCTGGATGACTCGCGGCTGGTGGCGCGCCGCCTGGCCTCGCTGCAGCAGGTGCTGTGCGCGGCCCCGTCCTACCTGCGGCAGCATCCGGCACCGCAGGCGGTGGACGATCTGCAGGCGCACAGCGTGCTGGCCTACAGCCTGTCCGACTCGCCCGGCAGCTGGCCGCTGCTCGGCCCTGATGGGCAGGTAACGATCACCCTGCCAGCGCGCGTCACCGTCAACAACAGCCTGCTACTGCGCGACCTGCTGGTGGCCGGCATGGGCATCGGCGCCCTGCCCTCGTTCCTGGCGGCACCGGCGCTGGCCCGTGGCGAACTGCAGCAGGTGCTGCCCGACCACCGCTATCCGCCGCGCTTCGTGCATGCGGTCTACCCCACCTCGCGCCACCTGCAGCCCAAGGTGCGTGCCTTCATCGATTTCCTGCACGCCGAGCTGCCCGGCTGCGCCGGCCTGGATTCGTAACCGCCAGCGAAAACTGAGCTGCCCGCGGCGTGCTGTTTCAGACGCGCCGCGCTGCCTAATCTGCCGCCTCCCCTCTCACCGATGGCAGGCAGATGTCTTCCGTTCCTTCCCCCGCCACCGCCGCGCCGGTGGTCGATTTCTTCCACGACGTGGTCTGCGGCTGGTGCTTCGTGCTGGCCCCGCGCCTGCAGCAGGTCTCCGCCGAACTCGGCATCCAGGTGCGTCACCGCAGCTTCGTGCTGCAGGACTCGCGCGCGCAGATGGTCGAGGTGTTCGGCTCGATGGAGCGCGCCAAGGCGATCATCCTGCGCCACTGGACCGACTGCGCCGCGCATGAAGACACTGCGCGCATCGATATCGAAGGCATGCGCGCACAGGACTTCGAGTATCCGTCCGGCTGGCTCGGCGCACTGGCCTGCCAGGCCGCCGGCATGCTCGGTGGCAACGACGCCCATGGCGCGATGTTCGATGCCGTGCAGTGGGCGCACCTGCACCAGCACCGCAACATCGGCGACGCCGAAGTACTGCTGGATATCGCCGAAGCACTGGGCCACCCGCGTGGCGCCTTCGCTGACCACATGCGCAGCGACGCAGTGCGCCAGCGCGTGCAGGCCGACCGTGCCGAAGCCGCGGCCCTCGGCATCCGCTCCATTCCCACCGTGATCGGCGGCAACGGCCTGCGCCTGCAGACCCTGCCGCTGCCGCAACTGCGCCAAGCCCTGGCGCACCTGGTCGCGGCCTGAGCCGCACCATCCCCCACCCTGCAAGGAGACTCCCCATGACCCCACGTACCCTGGCCACCGCGCTGGCCCTGCTGCTGGCCGGCACCGCCGCTTCCACCACCGTATCCGCGCACGAACGCGTTCCCTCCGGCCAGCAGGTCGGCACCAGCCCCTGGGGGCCGAAGGACGAGATCGGCCGCCTCAACCTGATCACCGACGCCTCGCGCGCAGCGATCCTGTCGCGGGTCAGTGGCGGCAAGGCCTATGACCTGGCCACCGAATACTACGTCGGCATGCCCAGCTGGCAGGATGCCGGCGACCCGCACTACCAGTTCTGGATGACCCACACCCCGCGCGGCACGGTGATGGATGATCCGATGGGCGTGGGCGAGACCATGAACCTCACCCGCAGCTACACCGGCACCGCGTTCTCGATGTACAGCCACACCGGCACCCACATCGATGCGCTGAACCACTTCGGCATCCACGGAAAGATCTGGAACGGCTTCGAGGCCGACAAGCACCTCGGTGACCGTGGCTGGAACGTCACCGGCATCGAGAAATTCCCGCCGCTGATCGCGCGTGGCGTGCTGATCGACGTGGCCGGCGCCAAGGGCGTGGACATGCTGCCGGACAGCTACCGCGTCACCCGGCAGGACCTGAAGGATGCGCTGGCACGCCAGCAGGTGAAGCTGCAGCAGGGTGACATCGTGCTGATCCGCACCGGCCGCATGCGCCTGTTCGAGCAGCCCAAGGCCTACATGGCCAACCCGCCGGGCATGGGCCTGGACGCCGCGCGCTTCCTGGTCGAGGACAACGGCGCGATGATCGTCGGCGCCGACAACCTCAGCTTCGAGACCTTCCCCTCGGAAGTGTCCGACGACTACGTGCCGCTGCACACCTACCTGCTGGCCCAGCAGGGCGCGCCGATCATCGAGCTGGTGGCGCTGGACGAACTGGCCCGCGACAAGGTCTATGAGTTCGCCTTCATCGGCGGCCCGCTGAAGATCCGCGGCGGCGATGCCGCGCCGCTGCGCCCGGTGGCGCTGCCGGTCCGCCCGTAACCGGGAGTGCCCGTGCCTGTAGGTGCCGACCCTGGTCGGCACCGTTTTCCCATCCACGCATGGCGTGGATCTACTGGGAGAGAACCCTGGTAGATCCACGCCATGCGTGGATGCTTTCCCCCTTCAGCAACCTGAAACCCGACCTTCCGATTTCATTAGTAATTCTACTCACAACGCGAGTAGCATGTCCGGTCTCAGCCCCTGATACCGGCCCGTCGATACTCGCGCCATGCCTGCCGTTTCCGCCCGTTCCTGCCGCTTCAAGCCAACCCGGCACCTCCCTTGGAGGACCGGCTGATGGGTGCTGTCGTCGCCCTCGACCGGCTGCTGGACGGGCGCCAGCTGTGGCGCGGCCCAGCCCGCCAGGGCCCGGCCAGCGATCACCTGGCCAGTGGCCATCCGGCGCTGGACGCACGCCTGCCCGGCGGCGGCTGGCCGGCCAGCGGGCTGTGCGAGGTGCTGCAGGCGGCGCCCGGCGTCGGCGAGCTGGCGCTGGTCTGGCCGGCGCTGGCGAAGCTGAGCCAGCGCGACCGCCCGATCGTGCTGGTCGCCCCGCCCTACCGCCCGCATGCCCCGGCCTGGGCGGCTGCCGGGCTGGACCTGGCCCAGCTGCAGATCATCCACGCCGCACCGAAACAGGCGCTGTGGGCCGCCGAACAGTGCCTGCGCTCTGCGGCCTGCGCGGCGGTGCTGTGTTGGCCACACCAGGCCGACGACCGCTCACTGCGCCGGCTGCAGGTGGCTGCCGACAGCGGCCAGTGCCTGGGCTTCGTGTTCCGCGAGGCGCAGGCAGCGCGCAACCCCTCCCCGGCCAGCCTGCGCCTGCAGCTCAACCACGGCCAGGTACGGGTGCTGAAGTGCCGTGGCGGCCTGCCACCGGCGCAGCCGTTGCCACTGGCCATCGCCCACTGAGGCCGCGTCATGCATTGGGCCTGCCTGTTGTTGCCGCAGCTGGCACTGGACAGCGTGCTGCGCCTGCAGCCGGACCCGCAGCGGCCACTGGTGCTGCTGCAGGGGCCGGCGCAGCGTCGCGTGCTGCGCGCGGTCAGCCCGTCGGCACGCGCAGCGGGACTGCGCCCGGGCATGCTGCTGTCGGCCGCACAGGTGCTGGTGCAGGACATGTACCTGCACGACTACGACCCGAACGCCGAACAGCACACCCGGCAGCTGCTGGCCAGTTGGGCCTACGCCTACAGCTCGCAGGTCAGCCTCGATTTTCCGCACGCGCTGGTCATGGAGATCGGCGCCAGTCGCGCCCTGTTCGGTGACTGGCTGACGATCGAAAAGCGCCTGCGCGGCGAACTGCATGAGCTTGGTTTCCGCCACCGCCTGGTGGCCGCGCCCACCGCGCATGCCGCGCGCGTGCTGGCCAACGTCCACGACGGCCTCGGCATCGATGCGCAGCAGCTGCCAGCGGCACTGGCGCAGCTGCCGTTGCCGCGTTGCGGCCTGCCCAGCGAAGCGGTGACCGTGCTCGGTCGTTCCGGTCTGCGCACGCTGGGTGCGGTGCTCGAACTGCCGCGCGACAGCCTGGCCCGGCGCTTCGCCCCCGAGGTGCTGCAGCAGCTGGACGCATTGCGTGGCCTGCCCACCGCGCCACTGCGCTACTACCAGCCACCGGATCGTTTCGATGCGCGCATCGAATTCGAATACGAGATCGAATCCAGCCAGGCCCTGCTGTTCCCGCTGCGCCGCCTGCTGCTGGACCTGGCGGCCTTCCTGTGCTCGCGCGATGGCGGCGTACAGCGCTTCGACCTGCACTTCGAGCATGACCTGCTGCCGGCCAGCGTGCTGACCATCGGCCTGCTGGCACCCGAGCGCGATCCCGCGCTGCTGTTCGAGATCGCGCGCAACCGCATGGAAGCGTTCGCCCTGCCGGCCGGCAGCCGCGCACTGCGCCTGCAGGCCGAACAGCTGCCACCGTTCGTGCCCGCCGCGCGTGACCTGTTCGATACCCGGCCGGCACAGGCGATGCCCTGGAACCAGCTGCGCGAGCGCCTGCGGGCGCGGCTGGGCGATGACGCCGTGCAGCCGCTGGCGGTGCAGGCCGACCATCGCCCCGAACGCGCCAGTGGCACCCAGCCGCCGGCCAAGTCTCCGTCGTACTGGCCGCTGCGCCCTGGCTGGCTGCTGGACACCCCACAACCGCTGCGTGATCCGCGCCTGCGCATCGTCACCGGGCCGGAGCGGATCGAATCGGGCTGGTGGGACCAGGCTGATGCGCGCCGCGATTACTACGTGGTGGAAACCGCGCATGGCCAGCGCGGCTGGGCTTTCCGTGACCGCAATGATCCGCATGCGCCGTGGATGCTGCACGGCTGGTTCGGCTGAGCCGCCATGCACAGCGAACTGCCCGGCTACGCCGAACTGCACTGCCTGTCGGCCTTCAGTTTCCAGCGTGGCGCCTCGATCGCCGAAGAACTGTTCGCGCGCGCTGCCGGCCAGGGCTACCGCGCGTTGGCGATCACCGACGAATGCTCGCTGGCCGGCATCGTGCGTGCCTGGCAGGCGGCGAAGACGCATGGCGTGGCGCTGATCGTCGGCGCCGAATTCCAGATCGAGGACGGGCCGAAGCTGGCCCTGCTGTGCACCGACCAGGCCGCCTATGCTGGTCTCTGCCAGTTGATCACCACCTGCCGGCGGCGCGCGGCCAAGGGCGAATACCGCTGCCTGCGCGAGGACCTGCTCGGCCTGCCCGGCGGCCTGCTGTGCCTGTGGCTGGACCGGCAACCAGCGGCCATCGATCTGGAACTGTTGCGCACCGGCTTCGATGATCGCCTGTGGCTGGCGGTGGAGCTGCACCATGAGCATGACGACGCGCGTCGCCTGCAGCAGCTGCAGGCCTTCGGCGAACGCCACCACCTGCCGCTGGTGGCCAGTGGTGATGTGCACATGCACGTGCGACGCCGCCGCGCCCTGCAGGACACCCTGACCGCGATCCGCCACCGCTGCAGCGTGGCCGAGGCCGGCTGGCGCCTGTTTCCCAACGGCGAGCGCCACCTGCGCCCGCGTACCGCACTGGCCCAGCTGTATCCGCCCGAACTGCTGGCCGAGACCCTGCGCATCGCCGAGCGTTGCCACTTCACGCTGGAGCAGCTGCAGTACACCTATCCGCGCGAGCTGGTGCCCGAGGGCCACGACCCGGACAGCTGGCTGCGCGTGCTGGTCGAGCGCGGCATCCCGTGGCGCTGGAAAGGCGGCATCGAACCGGCACAACGCAAACAGATCGAGCACGAACTGGCATTGATCCGGGAAAAGAACTACGCCTCGTACTTCCTCACCGTGCAGGACATCGTGCGCTTCGCGCGCAGCCAGGACATCCTCTGCCAGGGTCGTGGCTCGGCGGCCAACTCCGCGGTGTGCTTCGTACTGGGCGTGACCGAGATCGACCCGGCACGCAGCAACCTGCTGTTCGAGCGCTTCATCTCCGCCGAGCGCGACGAACCACCGGATATCGACATCGACTTCGAGCACGAGCGCCGCGAGGAAGTGCTGCAGTATGTATTCAAGCGCTATGGCCGCGAGCGCTCCGCCCTGACTGCGGTGGCGATCAGCTACCGTGGCCGCAGCGCGATCCGCGACGTGGCCCGTGCACTCGGCCTGCCGATGGACCAGGTCAACGAACTGGGCGCGGCGATGGACCACTGGGGCGGCCATGTGCCGCTGCCGGAGACCCTGCGCGAGCGCGGCTTCGATCCGGAAACCCCGCTGATGCGGCGACTGCTGGCGCTGACCACCGAACTGATCGACTTCCCGCGCCACCTGTCGCAGCACCCGGGCGGCTTCGTGATTTCCGAGCATCCGCTGTCAACCCTGGTGCCGGTGGAGAACGCGGCGATGGCCGACCGCACCGTCATCCAGTGGGACAAGGACGATCTGGATGCCACCGGCCTGATGAAGGTCGACTGCCTGGCGCTGGGCATGCTCACCGCCATCCGCAAATGCCTGGCGATGCTGCAGCAGCATGGCCTGCACGAAGGACGCATGGATGCGATTCCTCCCAAGGATACGAAGACCTACGACATGATCTGCGCCGCCGACACCATCGGCGTATTCCAGATCGAGTCGCGCGCGCAGATGGCGATGCTGCCGCGCCTGCAGCCGCGCACCTTCTACGACCTGGTGATCGAAGTGGCGATCGTGCGCCCCGGCCCGATCCAGGGTGACATGGTCCATCCTTACCTTGAGCGGCGGCGGATCCTGCGTGAACAGGGACCGGACGCGTTGAACGATCCAGACAATCCACTCTATCCAGCGCGGCTGGAACGCGTGTTCGCGCGCACCCTCGGCGTGCCACTGTTCCAGGAACAGGTCATGCAGTTGGCGGTGGAAGCGGCCGGCTACACGCCGGGCCAGGCCGATGCCCTGCGCCGCTCGATGGCGGCGTGGAAGCGCCGTGGCGGCCTGGAACCGCATCGCGAGAAGCTGCTGGCCGGCATGCTCAAGAACGGCTTCAGCCGCGAGTACGGCGAGCACCTGTTCGAACAGATCAAGGGCTTCGGTGACTACGGTTTTCCGGAAAGTCACGCCGCCAGTTTCGCCCTGCTGACCTATAACAGTTGCTGGCTGAAGTGCCATCACCCGGCCGCGTTCACCGCCAGCCTGATCAACAGCCAGCCATTGGGCTTCTACAGCCCCGACCAGCTGCTGCAGGATGCGCGCCGGCATGGCATCCGCGTGTTGCCGGTGGACGTGCGCCACAGCGACTGGGACTGCACGCTGGATTTCAGCAAGGGGCCGGCCGCGATCCGGCTCGGCCTGCGCCTGGTCGATGGCTGCAACGAGCCCGCCGTGCAGGCCATCATGCGTGAACGTGCGCGGCGCCCGTTCGACGATGTGGGTGACCTGTGCCAGCGTACCGCTCTGGACCGCCGCCAGCAGGGCCTGCTGGCCGATGCCGGGGCGCTGCGTGGGCTCAGCGGCCATCGCCATCGTGCGCGCTGGGATATCTCCGGTGTGGAAAACCGGTTGCCGCTGTTCGACCAGGCCCGCGCCACCACCGAAGCCCGCGTGCCACTGCCCCTGCCCAGCGCCTGGGAAGACATGCAGGCCGATTACCGCAGCACCGGCACCACGCTGGGCCGCCATCCGATCTCGTTCCTGCGCGCGCAACTGCGCAGCCGTGGCTGCCTGGATGCCGCACAACTGGCTGCCCACGGCCATGGCCGGCGCGTGCGCATCGCCGGCCTGGTGCGCATGCGCCAGCGCCCGCAGACCGCCAGTGGCGTCACCTTCCTCACCCTTGAAGACGAAACCGGCATGGTCAACGCCGTGGTCTGGCGGCACCTGGCTGATCGCCAGCACCGGGTGCTGGTCGATACCCAGCTGATGCAGATCGATGGCCGCCTGGAACGCGTCGATGGCGTGCAGCACGTCATCGTGCAGCGCATGCACTGCCTGGATGAACTGCTGCAGGGACTGCGCAGCCACAGTCGCGATTTCCACTGACGATACACAACGTCACACAACGAACTGGCCATTGCCGGTCCGCATCCGCTATCGTCGGCACATCCAAGGAAGGACGACCCGATGTCCCGTGCGCTGCTGCTGACCACCCTGGTGGTCTCGACCCTCGCCCTGCTTGTTTCCGGCTGGACCGCCTGGAACCTGCATCGCAGCCAATCGCCACAGCGCATCATCGAGGCACGCGGGCTGATCATCCACGATGCAAGCGGCCAACCGCGGGTAATCCTCGGCGCACCGGTTCCCGATCCGCTCAGCCAGGGCCGCACCCAGGGGCCGCGCGCCACCGCCCTGTCCGGCCTGATCCTGCTCGGCCCCGACGGTTCAGAGCGCGGCGGTTATGGCACAAGCGACCGCGGCGGCGAAGCCCTGCTCACCCTGGACGATGCCACCGGCACCACCGAAGTATTCAAGGTCGTCGCCAATCCGGACCGTGGCGCCAGCCTCATGGTCAAGCACCAGAACAACACCGGCGCCATGCTCACCTCCTGGCAGGGCAAGCCGGAGCTGATGTTCGTCGATGACAGCGGCCAGTCCTACTACGTGCGCCCGGGCGCGAACGCCGCGCCTTGATCTGCTTCTGTAGCGTCGAACCATGCTCGACTACCGGTCATGTAGAGTCGAGCCATGCTCGACTGCTTCTACCAACAGCAGCCGAGCATGGCTCGGCTCTACAAAGGCGAAGCAAAGCCGAGCATGGCCCGACGCTACAAACCACACACCGCCGCCAGGTCATCGGCCAGCTGCCGCAGCTGCGCCGGTCCCAGCGCCGAACACGTAATGCGCAGACCATGGCCCGGTGCCGCCACCGCGAACACTTCGCCGGCGCGCACATGCCATCCGCGCGAGGCCAGTGCCAGCACCTGCGGATGGCTGTCGGCCGGCAACGGCAGCCACAGGTTCAATCCTTCCATCGGCTGCGGCGTCGGCATGCCACGCGCGCGCAGCAGCTCCTGTAGCGACTGCAGGCGCTGCTGGTAACGCTCACCTGCCGAGGCGATCTTCGCCCGCTGCGTTGCCGACGCCAACACCGAAGTCGCCGCATCCTGCAGCAGGTGGCTGACCCAGCCGGTGCCGGACGCCAATCGCAGCCGCAACCGCGATGCGGTCTCCTCATCGCAGGCCAGCCAGGCCAGCCGCAGGTCCGGACCCAGTGGTTTGGACAACGAACGCAGCAGCGCCCAGCGCCGGCCATCCAGCGGCAGCACTGAGTGATAGGCCTGCTGCGAGAGCAGTGCGTAGTGATCGTCGATCAGCACCGCCACCTGCGGGTAGGCCGCCAGCAACTGCCGCAACGCCCGTGCCCGCTTCGCATCCAGGCTGGCCCCGGTCGGGTTGTGTGCCCGCGGGGTCAGCAGCACCGCGCGTGCGCCGGCCTCCAGCGCCTGCCGCAGCGAATCGACCTGCATGCCATGCGCGTCCACCGCCACCGGCAACGGCGCGTGGCCCACAGCATTGAGCACATTGAGGCTACCGAGGAAGCATGGATCCTCCACCGCGATGCGGTCTCCTGGCAGCAACCACGCCGCCAGCAGGCGCTCGATGCCATCAACCGCGCCATGGGTCAGCTCCAGCGCATAGCCCTCCGGGCAGTCCGCATCCAGCGAGGCCCTTGCCAGCGCCTGCAACCTCGGGTCGACCGTGCCTACGCCGTACAAACGCGGCGCGGCCGGGGCCAGGCGCAGGTTCGGCAGCAGGCGCGGATCCGGATTGCCACCGGCCAGGTCCTGCAGCGCCAGCCCGGGCGTACTGCCCTCGCGCGCCAGCGTCGGCGGCAATCCGCGCACCACCGTGCCACGGCGGCCCGCCGTGCTGGCCAGGCCCGCCGCATCCAGGCGCTTGTAGGCAGCGGCCACGGTGTTGCGGTTCACGCCCAGTTGCTCGGCCAGTTCACGCACCGGCGGCAGCACGCTGCCGGCCGGCAGGCGGCCCTTGCCGATGCCGTCGCGGATGCTGTCGAAGATCGACTCGGCGCTATGCCCGGTGATTTTCATTTTGTCCTATGCCAAAATATATCTTGTCCTGTGCCAGTGTATCCCACCCTGGCCATCCTGCATTGGAGGTGCCCGCATGCCCCTTGCCGCTGCCGACTGGCCCGTCGCCCAGTCCGTTGAACAGATCGCCGCCAACCTGGTCACGGTGCGCCAACGCATCGCCGATGCCTGCGCGCGCGTCGGCCGGGACCCGGCCAGCGTGCGCCTGCTGCCGGTCAGCAAGACCGTCGATGACGCCCGCATCCGCATGGCGGTGGCCGCAGGCTGCCGCGAACTAGGCGAGAACAAGGTGCAGGAGGCGCAGCGCAAGGCCGAAACGATGGCCGACCTGGGCGTGCACTGGTCGGTGATCGGCCATCTGCAGACCAACAAGGCGCGCTACGTGGCGCGCTTTGCCAGCGAGTTCCAGGCGCTGGACAGCCTGCGCGTGGCCGAGGCCCTGCAGCAGCGCCTGCAACTGGAAGACCGCACGCTGGATGTGTTCGTGCAGGTCAACACCTCGGCCGAGCCGAGCAAGTACGGACTGGAACCCGACGCGGTCGAGGCCTTCGTGCAGCAGCTGCCGGCCTTCGATCGCCTGCGTGTGCGCGGCCTGATGACCCTGGCCATCTTCACCCCCGACGTCGAGCGCGTGCGCGCCTGCTTCGTGCGCCTGCGCGAACTGCGCGGCCAGCTGCAACGCAACGCCCCGCCCGGCCTTGACCTGTCGCAGCTGTCGATGGGCATGTCCGGTGATTTCGAAGTGGCCATCGAGGAAGGTGCCACCGTGGTCCGCGTCGGCCAGGCCATCTTCGGCGCCCGCGCCACCCCGGACAGCTTCTACTGGCCGAACAGCGGGGCCCCGGCATGAAGCACGCAGTCGTTCTGCAACACGTTGCCTTTGAAGACCTCGGCACCCTGCAGCCTCTGCTGTTGGCACAAGGCTGGCAGCTGCAGGTGCTGCAGGCCGGCGTCGATGCGCTCGATCCGGCCGAAGTGACCGACCTGCTGGTGGTGCTGGGCGGCCCGATCAGTGCCAATGACACAGCGACCTATCCCTTCGTCACCGACAGCATCGCCCTGCTGCAGCGCCGGCTGCAGCAGCAGCGGCCAACCCTGGGCATCTGCCTGGGTGCACAGCTGATGGCGCGCGCACTCGGTGCCAGTGTCGCTCCCAGTGGTGGCAAGGAAATCGGCTTTGCGCCACTGCTGCTGACCGATGAAGGCCAGCGTTCACCGCTGCAGGCCCTGCAGGGCATTCCGGTACTGCATTGGCATGGTGAGGCGTTCGAGCTTCCGGCCGGTGCACGCCGCCTGGCCAGCACGCCGGCCTGCCGCCACCAGGCCTTCGCCATCGGCAACCACGCACTGGCCCTGCAATGCCATCCGGAACTGGACGCCCGCCAGTTCGAGCGTTGGCTGGTCGGCCACACGCTGGAGCTGGCCCAGGCCGGCATCGATCCCAACGACCTGCGCGCGCAGGCGCGTCGCTATGGCGCACCACTGGCCGCGGCCGCCACCGCGATGTTCGACCATTGGCTGCAGGACCTGCCGGAGACACCGCGATGAACTATCGATTGCAGATCCACCGCGATGGCGTCTATTGGGGCCACTTCGACTGCAGCGGCCCTGATGCCCTGCAGCGCATGGACGCCATCGCCGCACAACTGCCTGCGGATCAGGGCTTCCAGCTGAAACGACAGAAAGGTGTTGGCGAAGAGCGCATCCTGTCCAGCAATGCCGACGGCCTGCGCGTACTGGCTTCGCAGATCCAGTACCGCGACCTCTGATGATCGTCACGGTAGTGGCGGGCGCGGGGCGGGGCGCGCAAAAGCCGGGCCCCCGCCCGCCCCACCCCCCCCGGGGGGCGCCCGGCGGC
>NZ_JBDJKU010000067.1:0-21007 GCF_039673015.1 Stenotrophomonas sp. TWI1409 | reverse complement strand
TTTGCTTGCGAAGCATTGCTTCGCAAGCGCCCGAACGCACAGCCGCCAGCGGCTGGGCCGGGCCCCGGAGGGGGACTTGCAGCGTCCCCCGCAACCGGATCCACCCCGCCAACCCACGGAATGCCAGCTTTTGACGTTGCCGTAGAAGTTGACGTTGACGTTGATTCGGCGGGTGCAGGGCCGCAGGCCCTGCAGGCAACCCTCAGCTGCGCATGCCCACGCCACGGCGCAGCAGCCACAGCGCCAGCGCCGTCAGCACCACCACGAAACCGATCATCAGCGCATACGCCACCACCACCGGCACATCGCTGCTGCCCAGCAGGCCATAGCGGAATGCATTGACCATGTAGAAGATCGGATTCGCGTGCGTGGCGGCCTCGGCCCAGCCCGGCAGCAGCTTCACCGAATAGAACACGCCACCCAGGTAGGTCAGCGGGGTCAGGATGAAGGTCGGCACGATCGCCACGTCATCGAACTTCTTCGCATACACCGCGTTGATGAAACCGGCCAGCGAGAAGATCGTCGCACCCAGGATCACCGTGGTCAGCATCACCAGCGGGTGCGGGATGCGCACCGGGGTGAAGAACATCGCGATGATCAGCACGATCACGCCCACCATCAGGCCGCGCAGCACCGCACCGGCCACGTAGCCCCACAGGATCACCCAGTTCGGCATCGGGCTGACCAGCAGCTCTTCCACGTGGCGGCCGAACTTGGCGCCGAAGAACGAGGAGCTGATGTTGCCGTAGCTGTTCTGGATCACGCTCATCATCACCAGGCCCGGCACGATGAACTGCATGTAGGTGTAGCCGCCCATGTCCCCCACGCGCGACCCGATCAGGTTGCCGAAGATCAGGAAGTACAGGGTCATGGTGATCGCCGGCGGCACCAGGGTCTGGCCCCAGATGCGCATGATGCGGGCGACTTCGCGGCGCACGATGGTCATCAGTGCGACGCGGTTGCGCTGGCCGTCGGTCAGCTCGGTGGTGCTCATGCAGGCTTCTCCAGGTTGCCGGTGAGGCGCACGAACAGCTCCTCCAGGCGGTTGCTCTTGGTACGCATCGAACGCACACGGATACCGGACTCGTTGAGCGTGGCAAACACGCGGTTGAGGTCCATTGCGCGCGGCATGTCGATGTCCAGCGTGTGCGGGTCCGGTGCGGTCAGCGTCGCGCCTTCGATCACCGGCAGCTGCGCCGGCAGGTCACCGTCGATGTCCAGCAGGAAGCCTTCCACGTCCAGCTTGGCCAGCAGGGTGCGCATCGGCCCCTGCTCGACGATCTGGCCATGATTGATGATCGCCAGGTGGCGGCACAGGTACTCGGCTTCTTCCAGGTAGTGCGTGGTGAGGATGATCGTGGTGCCGGCGGCGTTGATCTCCTTCAGCACGCGCCACATGTCGCGGCGGATCTCGATGTCCACGCCCGCGGTCGGCTCGTCCAGGATCAGCAGGCGCGGGCGGGTCATCATCGCGCGGGCGATCATCAGTCGGCGCTTCATGCCGCCGGACAGCGTACGGCTCATCACCTGTGCCTTTTCCCACAGGTGCGCCCGCTTCAGTTCCTCTTCGGCACGCTGCTCGGCTTCCTTGCGCGGCACGCCGTAGAAACCGGCGTAGTTCACCAGGATGTCGAAGGGCTTTTCGAACAGGTTGAAGTTGATCTCCTGCGGCACCAGCCCGATCAGGCGCATGGTGGCGCTGCGGTTGCGCACCAGGTCGCTGCCGAACACTTCCACCTGGCCCTCGCTGAGGTTGACCAGGGAGCTGATGATGCCGATCAGGGTGGACTTGCCGGCACCGTTGGGGCCGAGCAGGGCGAAGAAGTCGCCCGGGGCCACTTCCAGGGAAACGCCCTTCAGGGCCTGGGTGCCGTTGTCATAGGTCTTGCGCAGGTCGCGCACGCGCAGGGCGGGCGCCGTATCGTTCTGGGATGCCAAGCTCGAAGCCTTCGCGCCCATGGGCTGGCGCTGGAGAGGGGCGGGGAGGGGCTATTATAGAAGACCCCGAGGGCTTGCCCCGGCTACACACTGTCCCGAAAAGTCGTGCCTGTTCAATTCCCCCTCAAGCTGGTCGGCTGCCGCATGCTGGCCCCGACCGTCGGCCACTACCAGTTCGTGCGTGACGATGGGCAGCCGCTGGATTTCCAGCCCGGCCAGTTCATCCAGGTCCATTTCAGCTACGCCGACGGCACCGAAACCAAGCGCAGCTACTCGCTGGCGACCATCCACGACCACGCGCTGGGCCCGGGCGAGGCGGTGGATATCGCGGTCAGTTTCGTCCCCGGTGGCGCCGCCACGGCCCTGTTCGAGGCGCTGGAGCAGGGCGGCCAGATCAGTGCGTCCGGCCCCTATGGCCGGTTCTGCCTGAACCCCGGTGATCACAACGCCCGCTACCTGCTGATCGCCACCGGCACCGGCGTTACCCCGTACCGCTCGATGCTGCCGCTGCTGGAAACGGCCATGGCCGAGCGCGGCGTGCAGATCGTGCTGCTGCAGGGCGCGCGCAGCCCGGGCGAGCTGCTGTATAGCGAAGATTTCTACAGCTTCGCCGAAAAACACCCGAACTTCCGCTATGTTCCATGCCTGTCGCGCGAACTGCCGGCTGATCCGCACCCGGACGTGCAGCACGGCTACGTCCAGCAGGCGCTGGCCGGCTTCACCCCGGACCCGGCCACCGACATCGCCTACCTGTGCGGCAACCCGGACATGGTCGATGCCTGTGCCGAACTGCTGAAGGCCGCTGGCCTGGGCAACCCGCAGATCCGCCGCGAGAAGTACGTCAGCAGCAAGTAAGTCAGGGTAGTGCCGGCCGCTGGCCGGCAACCGCGTGGACCCTGGTAGTGCCGGCCGCTGGCCGGCAGCCCATGAACCAGGGGCGGCATCACGCCGCCCCCGGTGTCCTGCCTCAGTACGCGATCCAGGCGTCGCGCCACGCATAGCCGGTGCCCGGACGATAGGCATCGGCATTGATGTTGCACCAAGCGCCTTCCGGGAACGGGCGGCAGGCATACAGCTTGCCGTCGGTGCCCTTCACCACGGTCTCGCCCGGCTTGTAGCTGCCGAGGCCGGCCGGGTACACGAAGTCGAAGTCGCCGCCCGGTGGATCGACCGGATCGATCGGGCCCGGATCCGGCACCTGGGTTTCAAGCTGGAAGCGGTTGCCCGGCTTCAGGTACACGCGGTTGTCGGTGGCCGAGGCGACCGGCGTGATCACGCCGTTCTTCATCACGCCCACGCGCGCGTGCTGTGCGCTGGCATTGACCTTGCGGGCCAGGGCCAGCGGCCACTGAGTCGGGCTGGTCTGGCCAGCGGCCAGCTTGGTTTCCACGCGCTCCAGATCGTTGCCGTTGGCATTGAACACACGCAGGGTCACGGTGCTGTCCACGTCCAGTGCGCCATTGGCGGTCACCGCGCCGGCATCCTGCCACTGCGGCGGCGGAACCACGCCACCGCCACCTTCGAAGCGCACGTCCATGCAGGTGTAGAAGGCTTCCTGCGAATCCGAGCGCTGCCAGGTGTTGTAGATGATGTGCTGGCCAGTGCGCTTGGGCAGCGGGCAGTCCAGCTTGTAGACACCGCCTTCGGACAGCGGCACGTTGCCCAGGGTGCAGAATTCCTGCAGGTCGGCCCAGCGCAGCGGGCTGCCCGGCTGCCAACCGTCACGGGTGACGTAGAACTTCCACTCGCGGGTGGCGTGCGGCGCCGGCGCCAGGAATTCGAAGGTGTAGCGGCCACGCGAATCGGCGCGCATCGGCGTGGTCGGCCAGTCGCTGCGATTCAGATCGAGGCCGCGGTACTTGGGGATGCTGGCGCTGCACAGCTCGCCATCGCGCACCAGGTCGCGGTGGTTGCCATTGGCGTTGCCGTGGGCGATCGCGCTCCAGTCATAGAACGGCTGCGCGCCGCCGATGGCCTTGGCCGCGGCACAGGCCGGGTTGGTCGGGTTTTCCGGATTGCCTTCGTGGCACTGCTTCACGCGGCTGAGCGGCTTGGACATGGTGCCGTGGGCGAGGGCGCTGCCGGACAGGGCCAGGCCGGCAACGACGGACAGAGCGAGGACTGCCCGGTGGGACAGGTGCATGCAGGAACTCCTTTGCGAAGTGTGGGAAACCTCGCGCAGTCTTCACATGCAGGGCCGTCGGCAACATCGGACAAGTTTGAAATCGATGGCGGCTGTGTTCGATCTGCAACACGGTGCTCACTGTGCCGCCAGCCGGGCGAAAGGCGGTGCACTGTGCACCGCCTCCCGCATCACTGCCTCAGTACGCGATCCACGCATCGCGCCATGCTGCACCCACGCCCGGCCGGTAGGCTTCGGCGTTGACGTTGCACCATGCACCTTCCGGGAACGGGCGGCAGGCATACAGCTTGCCGTCGCCGCCCTTCACCACGGTCTGGCCCGGCACGTAGCTGCCGATACCGGCGGGATACACGTGGTCGAAATCACCGCCCGTTGATGGCGTGCCGGGGTCCGGCACCTGGGTATCGAGCTGGAAGCGGTTGCCGTTCTTCAGGTACACGCGGTTGTCGGTGGCCGAGGCGGAGGGCGTGATCACACCGTTGTTGAGCACGCCCACGCGCGCATGCTGGGCACTGGCATTGACCTTGCGGGCCAGCGCCAACGGCCACTGCGCGGCCGCAGTCTGGCCACTGGCCAGGGTCGCTTCCACGCGTTCGACGTCATTGCCGTTGGCGTTGAACACGCGCAACGCCAGGGTGGTGCCGACCGGCAGCTCGCCGCGTGCGGTGACCGGGCCGGCATCCTGCCATTGCGGTACCGGCGGGGTGCCGCCACCGCCACCTTCAAAGCGCACGTCCATGCAGGTGTAGAACGCTTCGGTTGAATCCGAGCGCTGCCAGGTGTTGTAGATCACATGCTGGCCGCTGCGCTGCGGCAGCGTGCACTGCAGCTTGTAGGTGCCATCGGCCGACAGCGGCGTGTTGCCCAGCGTGCAGAACTCCTGCAGGTCGGCCCAGCGCAGCGGACTACCCGGCTGCCAGCCGTCGCGGGTGACGAAGAAGCGCCAGTCACGCGTGGCGTGCGGTGCGGTTGCCTTGAACACGAAGGTGAACTTGCCGTTGGCATCTGGCTGGATCGGCGTGGTCTGCCAGTCGCTGCGGTTCACATCCAGCCCGCGGAAGGTCGGGTTGTTGCCGCTGCACAGCTTGCCATCGGGCACTACGGCCTGGTGGTTGCCGTTGGCGTTGGCCTGATTGATGCCGTTCCAGTCGTAGAACGCCTGCGAACCACCGACGGCCTTGGCGGCAGCACAGGCCGGGTTGGTCGGGTTCTCCGGATTGCCCTGGAAACAGGCATAGACGCGGCTGACCGGCGTGGTCATGGTGCCGTGGGCGAATGCGTTGCCGGCCAGGCACAGGCCCGCAGCGGCGAACGAGGTGGCCAGCAACAGCGGTGTGGATCGGAATGACATGGCGCTTCCTTGTGGTCGTCGAAAGAAAACGGTGACCGCAGGAGCTACGCTGCACGGCGGACTTTCGGCGGCACCACAGCGAGTATCGAGTCGCGATGCAGGGTGCGGAACCACCGAAGCGCCGATCCGTGACTGGGGGTGTGAAGCCCTTCCCGCAGGCTTCACGCGGGACTGAACGGATGCGTTGACCATCACGTCTTCGGCGTGGCATCGATCACGTCGTGGAGATCCTGCTACGTCGCCGGCATACCCACCCGATCTGCCTGGCACGAGAAGCAGCCGTGGGCCGCGTTGTGCAGTTGCACGAAGGCCACGGCAGGGTCGGCAAACAGCGCGTCCAGCCGGGCGGCAACATCACTGCCCGCGCTGATCTCTGCGGCCAGCATCAATGCAGCGTGGTCATAGGCGCGCAACGAGATCGTACGGCGCTGTACATAGGCGGGTACCTCGCCCGGCGGCAGCACGCAGCGCGTTACGCCACGCTGCACGAAGATCGGGCCCGAGGCGTGATAGGGCGAGTGCAGCGGCAGGTGCACATGGGACAACAGCAGCAGCTCGCTGCCGCTGGGCGGATCGCTAAGGCCGATCCGGCAGGGGTGTCCTCCTGTTTCGCCGGCCCAGCGACGCTGGATGCCCAGCGCAGCCAGCGCGGTGTCACTCTTCTCGAACAGATGCTGGAAGGGGCGGTGGTCGAGGCCACCGAGGTACCACGCATGCATGGGCGTCTCCTTGGTTTTCCCCGGATTCTGCGCACGCACCGGCCGTCATGCTCGCCGTTTTCAGACCCGGCATCGCCATCGGGCCAGGCAGTGCCACGGGGATCGCACCGCAAGGCGCTAAGATGCGCGCGCCGCCCCGGCCGATGAGCGCCGCATGTCCCTGGATTTCCCCACCATCACCGTGCTTGGCTTCCTGCTCTGCATCGGCATCGCCGTGGGGTTCTCATTGCTGCTGGTGGTGCTGCGCGGGCAACCGGTGCTGCGCCTGTGGACCGCCAGCCTGTGGCTGCTGACCCTGGGCGTGACCCTGCTTGCGCTGCGCCCCTACCTGCCGTTGGCGCCGGCCATACTGGCCGGTAATGCGGCGATGGCCGGTTGCGCGGTGCTGATGCTGCGCGGCGTGGCGCTGCATCTGGAACAGCCGCTGCCGCTGTGGCGGCCGTTGTTGTTGGCGGCCGCGTTCATGGCCTGCATCTTCGCCTTCCTGGTGTTCTGGCCGGACCTGGGCGTGCGCCTGCAGGTGTTCAGTGTGTTCACGCTGCTGGTCGATGGCTGGATCGCATGGCTGCTGCTGCGGCATGCCCCCGTGCAGCAGCGCACCAGCTGCCGTCTGGCGGCGGCGGTGTTCCTGGCCGAGGCGGCACTGTACGCGGTGCGCCTGTTCCTGCCGGTGGCGCCCGATGCCGGTGAGGACATCATGCGCACCGGCACGCCGATGTTCGTCACCTACATTGCCGGGGTGATGCTGGAGCTGGCGCGATGTTTCGCGATGGTGCTGCTGCTGGTCGAGCGCATGCTGGTCGATCTGCGGCGTGCGGCACGCACCGATGGCCTGACCGGGCTGCTCAACCGCAGCGCGGTGCTGGCCGATGGCCAGGCGCAGTTGCAGCGGCTGCGTCGGCAGGGCCGGCCACTGGCCCTGCTGCTGGTCGACGTCGATCACTTCAAGCAGATCAACGACCGCTGGGGCCACCTGGCCGGTGACCAGGTACTGCGTCACTTCGCTGCGCTGCTGCAGCATGGTTTGCAGGGCCACGACACGCTGCTGGGCCGCTACGGTGGCGAGGAGTTCGTGCTGGTGCTGGCCGGCAGCACACAGGGTGAAGCGATGGCGTGGGCCGCCGCGATCCGTACCGCTCTGCAGCAGAAGCCGGCGCGGCTGGGCACCGGGCCGGTGACGGTCACCGCCAGCATCGGCCTGGCCATGGACGACGGCCATGGCGACCTGTCCACGCTGCTGGCAGCGGCGGATGCGGCGCTGTACCGGGCCAAGGCCGCAGGCCGCGACCGCCTGGCCTGCGCCACGCCCGCGGAGATTTCGCGTCTGCCCATCGCCGACGACGCCGTGCCCGTGTAAGTTGAGTCACATCTTCCGCGGCAGCCCGTCGTGGTTGCCAGGAACGTCCTCCAGGGGAAACGAGCACGATGCAAAGACACCACCTCGCGTTGGCCGCAGCGTTGGCCAGCCTGATGCTTGCCGGTTGCAGCCAGTCACCGTCACCCGGCGCCGAAAGCGCCAGCGATGCACCCAGCCGCCGTTTCGGCACGATCGACTTCCAGCCCTGCACGTTGTCCACCGAAGGCGCCAGCGCCAACGTGGAAGCGCAGTGCGCCACCCTGCAGGTGCCGGAAGACCGGGCCCAGCCCGATGGCCGACGTATTGGCCTGCGCATCGCCTGGCTGGAATCGGGCAGCAGCGGCTCCAGCCAGCCCGATCCGGTGTTCTTCCTGGCCGGTGGCCCCGGCCAGGCGGCCAGCGAAGTGGCGGTCATCGTCGATACCGCGCTGCGCCAGGTGCGCAAGCAGCGCGACATCTTCCTTGTCGACCAGCGGGGTACCGGTGGCTCCAACCCGCTCAGCTGCCTCGGCGCGGACGGTAAGGACCTGCAGATGGACGAGGACGCCGCTCCCACCGAGGCGTCGCTGCGCGACTACGCGCAGCGCTGCGCGGCCTCGCTGCAGGGGCGTGCCGATGCCCGCTTCTACACCACCACCGAAGCCATCGCCGACCTGGATGCGGTACGCCAGGCCTTGGGCGTGGACCGGATCAACCTGGTCGGCGGCTCCTACGGTACCCGCGTGGCCCAGCGCTATGCCGGTGCCTATCCGCAGCACACCCGCAGCATCGTCATCGATGGCGTAGTGCCCAATGAACTGGTGGTGGGCGGCGACTTCGCCACGACGTTCGAGGATGCGATCGCCCTGCAGTCGGCGCAGTGCCGCAAGGATGCCGCCTGCAGCAAACGCTTCCCGACCGACACCCGCGCGCAGCTGCGCAGCGTGGTCGAGACCCTGCGCCGTGCGCCGGTCTCGGTGGAGTATCGCGACCCAGGCACCAACCAGACCCGGCAGGATGTGCTGAGTCCGGACAGCGTGATCGGCCTGGCGTTCGCCTTCTCCTATGTGCCGCAGTATTCCTCGCTGCTGCCGCTGGTGCTCGATGAAGCCGCGCATGGCCGCTATGCACCGCTGGCGTCGCTGGCACGCGGTGCGAACCGCAGCATGGATTTCCAGATCAACCGAGGCATGCAGTGGTCGGTGATCTGCAGCGAGGATGCGCCGCGCTACAAGGCGCCGGCCGAGGACCCGGAGCGACTGTTCGGCAACGACGTGGCCAGTGCCTTCTTCGCGGCCTGCCCGGTATGGCCGCACCAGCCGGCGCCAGCGGCCAATGCCGTGCCGCTGCGCAGCGACGTACCGGCGCTGCTGCTGTCCGGTGAACTCGACCCGGTGACGCCACCGCGCTATGCCGAACAGGTCCTCAAGGGCCTGCCCAATGGCCGCGCGCTGGTCGCCCGCGGCCAGGGCCACGGCACGCTGAGTGCTGGCTGCATGCCGCGCCTGCTCGGCCAGTTCATCGACAAGACCGATGCCAAGGCGCTGGATGCCGGCTGCCTGGACACGCTGAGCTACGTGCCGGCGTTCACCTCGTTCAACGGATGGGAACCATGATCGTCGCCGACAACCTGCACAAGGCTTTCGACACCCGCACCGGCCGCATCCAGGCGGTCTCCAATGTCGGCTTCCGCGCCGAGGACGGCCGCATCACCGGCCTGCTGGGCCCCAATGGTGCCGGCAAGACCACCACCATGCGCATGCTGTACACGCTGATGACCCCGGACCAGGGCAGCATCAGCGTCGATGGTGTCGACGCCGCACGCAATCCGGTGGAAGTACGCCGCCACCTTGGCGTGCTGCCCGATGCGCGTGGCGTCTACAAGCGCCTGACCGCGCGCGAGAACATCGCCTACTTCGGCGAGCTGCATGGCCTGTCGGCCGAGCGCATCCGCGAACGCATCGAAGTGCTGTCGCATGCCCTGGACATGGGTGACATCCTCGACCGCCAGACCGATGGCTTCTCGCAGGGCCAGCGCACCAAGACCGCGATCGCCCGCGCGCTGGTGCACGACCCGCGCAACGTCATTCTGGATGAGCCGACCAACGGCCTGGACGTGATGACCACGCGCGCACTGCGCCGCTTCCTGCTGGGCCTGCGCGAAGAGGGCCGCTGCGTGATCCTGTCCAGCCACATCATGCAGGAGGTGGCCGCGCTGTGCGATCACATCGTGATCATCGCCAAGGGCACGGTGATGGCTGCCGGCAGCGCCGATGAACTGCGTGCGCAAGCCGGCGAATCCAACCTGGAAGACGCGTTCGTGAAACTGATCGGCAGCGAAGAGGGCCTGCACGCATGAGCATGATGTCGACCCTGATGACGGTGATGCGCAAGGAACTGCGCGACCTTTCCCGTGATCGCCGCACGCTGCTGCTGACCCTGCTGTTCGGGCCGCTGCTGTACCCGGTGCTGCTGCTGGGCATGGGCAAGCTGGCCGAGAGCCGGGTACGCACCCAGATCGAACAACCGCTGCAGATTCCGACCATCGGTGCGGAGAACGCCCCCAATCTGGTGCGTTTCCTCGCCGCGCAGGGGCTGAACACCACACCGGCGCCGAAGGACCTGGCCGAGGCCATCCGCAGCCAGGACATCGACGTGGCGCTGCGCATCAGCGATGACTTCGGCAAGGACTGGGCCGATGGCAAGCCGGCGCTGGTGGAGGTGATCAAGGACAGTACCCGTCGTGCCGCCGAAGTGCCCAGCGCACGTCTGGAGGCGGCACTGGCCACCTACAACGGCCAGGTGGGGGCACTGCGATTGATGGCGCGCGGCATCGACGCACAGGTGGCGCGGCCGCTGGATGTGGCGCGCCAGGACCTGGCCAGTGCCGAGGCCAAGCGCGGCATGATCCTGTCGATGCTGCTGCCGGTGCTGCTCACGCTGACCTCGTTCATCGGCGGCGCCTATCTGGTGATGGATGCCACCGCCGGCGAGCGCGAGCGGCAGTCACTGGAGCCGCTGCTGGCCACGCCCGGCTCGCGCAGCGCCATTGTCAGCGGCAAGATCGCCGCCGCCTGCGTGGTCGGGTTCGTATCGCTGCTGCTGACCCTGGTGGCGTTCAAGGTGAGCGCACAGATCGCGCCCGGCAACATCGGCCGCCAGTTCAACATGAACGTCGGTTCGATGCTGCAGATGCTGCTGGTGATGTTGCCGATGCTGATGATCGGCACCTCGCTGCTGACCTTCCTGTCGGCGGCGGCCAAGAGCATGAAGGAAGCGCAGAGCCACATGACCTGGCTGATGCTGCTGCCGATGATGCCTGGCTACGCACTGGTGGCGTACCCGCTGAAGAGCGAGCTGTGGCAGTACGCGGTGCCGTTCCTGTCGCAGAACCAGATGCTGCTGAAGGTGATCCGCCACGAGACGATCACGCCTGCGGTGTGGGCGATCTATCTCGGCGCCAGCCTTGGCCTGGCCGCAGTGCTGTGGTTCGCCGCCGTGCGCCGTTACCACAACGAGCGTCTGGCGATCTCGGGCTGACTGCAAAAAGGGGACGGAGGGGATTAAGTCGTTTTTAACCCTCCGCCCCCTTTTTCTGAGGGCGCCCCCGCTTGCGCAGCACCACGGGGCGGCCCAGTGTCTGTTCCACCATCCGCAGGTAAGCTGCATTTCCCAACGGATGCTGCCCGGCACTGCGCGCGCGTATTGCCGGCAGGTCGGCGGACGCGTTCACGTCCCGCAGGAACTGCGCATAGAGCGTCGTCCGCTGTCGCTTGGTCGAGGCCAGTGCCTGAAAGGCGGGGTGTTCTGTCAGCATTGGATCATCGCGGCGCTGCAGGTTTCCATGCACGCTCGACCATGGGTGATCTTCCGGGGCGCCTGTCATGCCTGCACGAACCGGATTGAGTTCGATGTAGCGATAAACGCTGAGCAGATAGGCGTCGCTGTCCACCATCGAAGAATGGAAGCGGCCCTGCCAGAGTGGTCCGCTGCGCTCATGCCGCTGATTGAACGCCTGGACATAGTTGTTGCCCTGCATCCGCATCGCGTTGGCCAAGCCGGCCTGAGTGGAGGGTGTGGCCAATAGATGGACGTGATTGCCCATCAGTACATAGGCATGCAGCGCGACCTGATGCTTCAGGAAGGCGCTGTGCAAAAGGTGCAGAAACAGCTGGCGGTCGATATCGTCAACGAAGATCGCCCCCTTGTTCACACCGCGCTGGGTTACGTGATACGGCTGTTCGGCCAACATCAGGCGTGCTTGTCGAGGCATGGCAGTTCAGGGGGTTCAAGGAATCATCAGCCTGCCGCCTCCGTGACCGCGAAGGGCATCAGGCGATGCCGCGAGTTGATGTGGGGGAGGGCAGAAGCGACTTAATCCCCTCCGTCCCCTTTTCCATACCGCGCAGGCGTCACCCCCATCTCGCGCTTGAACACGGCGATGAAGGCACTGGGTGTGTCGTAGCCCATCGACAGCGCGACGCTGATCACCGGTTCGCCGGACAGCAGGCGTGGCAGCGCCAGCAACACCCGCAGGCGTTGCCGCCACTGGCTCAGCGTCATCTGGGTCTCGGCCAGCCAGTGGCGCGCCAGGCTGCGGCTGGACAGTCCAATCGCGGCCGCCCAGTCCTCGACGCTGCGAAGGTCGTCCGGTGAACGTGCGAGTGCGGCAGCGATCCGTCGCAGGCGACGGTCACGCGGTTGTGGCAGGGCAAGCGGCAGAGGCTTGCTGGCGGCAATCTCATCGGCGATCACACCGGCCAGTCGTGCCTGTGTGGCATCCAGTGGAACATGCGGCCACTGCAGCGCCCGAATCACCGCGGCCTGCAGCAGCGGCCCCGGCTGGAAGATGCGAGGGGCTGCAGGCAGGTCGGTGCAGGCCTGCGCGCTGAAGTACAGGCTCCAGCCGTCGAACGCGCTGGTACTGGCCAGAGCGTGGGGCAGCGAAGGTGGTATCCAGGCGACATGACCCGCCGGCAGCAGCCAGTGCAGGTCGCCCACCTCGATCCGCAGCAGGCCCTGATGTGCACCCAGCAGCTGCCCGCGGGCGTGCTGGTGGCGTGCCGTGCGGCGCGGACCCGGCAGGCGCAGCTGCGCCCCCAGCAACGCAGGCCCGTCGGCGGCATTGGCCAGTGCCGGGTCAATCAATGCGGTGGTTGTCTGATCTGCCATATCGATTGGCAGTTATACGGCAGAAACGTCGCGTCCGGGCCCCGACACTGGAGCCCACTTCAACGGAGCGCTTCCCCATGCAGCCACAGGACATTCTTCCGGACCATCAGAACGAGGTGCAGGTAAATGGCCTCACCGTGCGCAAGGGCAGCGTCGGTGCCTTCCTGGCCAGCGTCCGTGCCTGGCAGGATCCCACCAGCGATGATGCCACCCGCGCCACTGCCGAAGCCGACCTGCGTGCGTTGCTGCCCGGCCTGCATGCGCTAGGCCTGTTCCAGGTGCTGGCTGCGCGCGATCCGGCGTTGCAGCGCCTGATTGATGGCGCTGCCTGAAACGGACAAGGCCCGGACATGCCGGGCCTTGGCGTCATCAAGGGGCGGAAACGACTTAATCCCCTCCGTCCCCTTTTTTGCGGTCAGCCGCCCGGTGCGAACACCAGGGTGCGGCGGGTGGTGACCGGCGCGTTGACCGGCTCGAAGCGCCAGCGCTTGACCGCGTTCAGGGCTTCGCGGTCGAAGGTCCGTCCCGACGTCGCGCGCAGCACGCGGGCGCTGACCACTGAGCCGTCGGTACCGACGGTGATCTCCACCAGCACTTCGCCCGACGTTCCCGAACGCAGTGCCTCGGCCGGATAGCGCGGCGCCGGCGTGCTGACCGGGCGGAGGGTGGGAGCTGCCGCGGCGGCTGCCTGGCGTGCGGCGCTGGCCTGTTGGGCGGCGGCCTGCTGCTGTTTCTGTTCGGCATCGCGACGGGCCGCGGCCTGGCGCTCGGCCTCCTGGCGCTCGTTGTCGCGGCGTGCGGCATCCTGCTGCGCGGCAATCTGCTTGGCCGCATCGGCTTCCTTGGCGCGCTGCTCGGTCAGGCGCTGCTGTTCGGCCTGCTGCTTGGTCCGGTCTTCGGCGTCCTTCTTGGCCTTCTCGGCTTCGGTCTCGCTGCGCTTGGCCGCATTTTCCACGCCCTTGGCCAGGCCTTCCTTCAGGCGCGGCAGGGCGGGAGCGGAGGCGTCCACCTTCTCGATCAGTGCCACCAGGCGCTGCGCCTCGGTGTAGTCCTCGCGGCCCAGGTGCTGCTCGGCGGCGATCAGGGTGTAGGGCAGCAGGTCGGTCAGCGCGCTCTTCACCGACGCGTCGTCCGGTGTCTTGTCGCGCAGGGCGAGGTAGTACTCGATGGCGTTGTCGCCGGCCGGCGCGTACATGCGGTTCTCGCGCAATGCCTGGCTGGCCGATTCACGCAGCTGTTCGGTGCCCATGGACTGCACCTTGGCGGCGACCACCGGTGCGGCCGGTGCAGCAGCGGCGGGTGCGGCGGCCGGGGCCGGTGCTGCAGATTCTTCCTTTCCCGAGCAGGCGGCCAGCGCCAGTGCCAAAGCAACCGGCAGCCACCGGCGCGCGGCGGTGATCGTTGAGACGTGCGACATCCTGCTCCCCTCTAGAAGACGACGTGACGTAAATCATTGATACGCATGGCCGGGACCTGTGGTCCGGGCGCGGAACGATGACGTTTCCCGACGCCACCGCCGGCAACGGCGAGGGTGCAATCTAGCATCCCGGCCACCGCCGCGTACAAGGGGCAGGGGCCGGGATGGGGCAGCGGCGAAGGATCGCTGCCGGTTGCCGCATCAGTGGTCGTGCGACTTGCTGTGGCTGTTGGACATCAGCTTGTCGGTCCAGGCAATACCGATCGCCGACAGGATGAACACGCAGTGGATGATGGTCTGCCACAGCACGCCTTCCTGGGTCATGGTCGTGCAGGTATCGACACCAGCGTTGTAGAAGCTGGTCGAAGCCGACGACACTGCTGCTGCCCATTGTTCCGGCTTGCACAGCGGCAGTCCCTTCAGCGCGCTGGTGGCGATGAAAGTCTTCAGCAGGTGGATCGAGGAGATGCCGATGATCGCCATTGCCAGCTTCACCTTCAGCACGCTGGCGTTGACGTGGCTCAGCCATTCCGGCTGGTCCGGGTGGCCTTCCAGGCGCAGGCGCGAGACGAAGGTCTCGTAGCCACCGACGATCACCATCACCAGCAGATTGGAGATCATCACCACGTCGATCAGGCCCAGCACGATCAGCATGATCTGCTGTTCGCCCATCGAGACCGAGTGGGACAGCAGGTGCCACAGTTCCTTGCCGAACAGGAACACGTAGACGCACTGGGCAAGGATCAGGCCCAGGTACAGCGGCAGCTGCAGCCAGCGCGAGGCGAAGATCAGCGAGGACAACGGGGACAGGGGGCGAGGACTGTGGCTCATGCAGGACAGTGCGTTTCGGGGGAGCCGCGAGGTTACCGGCCCGTCGTGACGGTGCCAACCCAACTCTCGCACTAGACTTCAGGTTCCTTTCCGCACCCCGAGCCGCCGCCATGATCGACCTGTATTACTGGCCCACCCCGAACGGCCACAAAGTGACCCTGCTGCTGGAAGAAGCCGGCCTGGAGTACCGCATCCATCCGGTCAACATCGGCTCGGGCGACCAGTTCAAGCCGGAATTCCTTGCGATCTCGCCGAACAACAAGATGCCTGCGATTGTCGACCACGCCCCGGCCGATGGCGGCGCCCCGCAGAGCGTGTTCGAGTCCGGCGCGATCCTGCTGTATCTGGCCGAGAAGACCGGCCAGTTCCTGCCCAGCGACCCGCGCGGCCGCGTGACCACCCTGGAGTGGCTGTTCTGGCAGATGGCTGGCCTGGGTCCGATGAGCGGCCAGATGGGCCACTTCAATGTGTATGCGCCGGAGAAGATCCCGTATGCGATCGAGCGCTATGACAACGAAGTGCGCCGCCTGCACGGGGTGATGGACAAGCGCCTGGCCCAGCACGCCTTCCTGGCCGGGGACGCGTACACCATCGCCGACATGGCCAGCTACCCGTGGATCGGCGCCTACGACAAGCTGCCGGTGGATTTCGCCGCGTTCCCGAACCTCAAGCGCTGGCACGAAGCGATTGCTGCACGCCCGGCCACCCAGCGCGCCTATGCCCTGCGCCAGCAGGTGAACCCCAACGCCGGCAAGCCGCTCAGCGACGAAGAGCGCAAGCACCTGTTCGGCCAGCGTTGACCCGGAACGGTGGGTGCCGACCGTTGGTCGGCATGCCTCATGGGCAGAAGGTCATGCTGCCTTCCCGCACGGGCTTGGTTAGGATGGGGGACGACCGCCCCGCGTCCATCGCGGTGGCGGACCTGCCGTTTGCCGGGATCCTCCATGCGCCACCTGTTCGCTTCGCTCGCCCTCATGCTCGCCACCAGTACCGCCGCCCACGCTGAAAAGCTGACCCTGGAAGCCATCACCGGCCCGCTGCCGCTTTCCGGCCCGACCCTGATGAAGCCGAAGGTCGCCCCCGATGGTTCGCAGGTCAGCTTCCTGCGCGGCAAGGACAGCGACCGCAACCAGCTGGACCTGTGGACCTATGACATCGGCAGCGGCCAGACCCGCCTGCTGGTGGATTCGAAGGTGGTGCTGCCCGGCACCGAGACCCTCAGTGATGAGGAAAAGGCCCGCCGCGAGCGCCAGCGCATCGCCGCGATGACCGGTATCGTCGATTACCAGTGGTCGCCGGACGCGCAGCGCCTGCTGTTCCCGTTGGGCGGTGAGCTGTACCTGTACGACCTCAAGCAGCAGGGCCAGGCCGCAGTGCGCCAGCTGACCCACGGTGAAGGATTCGCCACCGACGCCAAGCTGTCGCCCAAGGGCGGTTTCGTCAGCTTCATCCGCGGCCGCAACCTGTGGGTGATCGACCTGGCCAGCGGCAAGCAGCTGCAGCTCACCCGCGACGGCAGCACCACCATCGGCAACGGCGTGGCCGAGTTCGTCGCCGACGAGGAAATGGACCGCCACACCGGCTACTGGTGGGCGCCGGATGATTCGGCCATCGCCTTCGCGCGCATCGATGAAGCACCGGTGCCGGTGCAGAAGCGCTACGAGGTCTACGCCGACCGCACCGACGTGATCGAGCAGCGTTACCCGGCCGCGGGCGACGCCAACGTGCGCGTGCAGCTGGGCGTGATCGCACCGGCCGCCGATGCGCAGCCGCGCTGGGTCGACCTCGGCAAGGAACAGGACATCTATCTGGCTCGTGTCGATTGGCGCGATGCGCAGCACCTGAGCTTCCAGCGCCAGTCGCGCGACCAGAAGCAGCTGGACCTGGTGGAAGTGGCGCTCGATTCCAATCGCCAGCGCGTGCTCGCCCACGAGACCAGCCCGACCTGGGTGCCGCTGCACAACAGCCTGCGTTTCCTCGATGACGGCAGCGTGCTGTGGTCGTCCGAGCGCACCGGTTTCCAGCATCTGTACCGCATCGACAGCAAGGGCAAGGCCACCGCGTTGACCCACGGCAACTGGCCGGTGGACGAACTGCTGGCGGTCGATGAGAAGGCTGGCAAGGCCTACTTCCGCGCCGGCATCGAGACCTCGCGCGAAAGCCAGATCTACGCGGTGTCGCTGCAGGGCGGTGAGCCGCAGCGCCTGTCCAAGGCACCGGGCATGCACAGCGCCAGCTTCGCCCGCAATGCCAGCGTCTATGTCGACAGCTGGTCCAACAGCACCACGCCGCCGCAGATCGAACTGTTCCGCGCCAATGGCGAGAAGATCGCCACCCTGCTCGAGAACGATCTGGCGGACCCGAAGCATCCGTATGCGCGTTACCGCGATGCACAGCGCCCGATCGAGTTCGGCACGCTGACCGCGGCCGACGGCAAGACCCCGCTCAACTACAGCCTGATCAAGCCGGCCGGCTTCGATCCGTCCAAGCGTTACCCGGTGGCGGTGTACGTCTACGGTGGCCCGGCCAGCCAGACCGTCACCGACAGCTGGCCCGGCCGTGGCGACCACCTGTTCAACCAGTACTTGGCCCAGCAGGGCTACGTGGTGTTCTCGCTGGACAACCGCGGCACCCCGCGCCGTGGCCGTGACTTCGGTGGCGCGTTGTACGGCAAGCAGGGCACGGTGGAAGTGACCGACCAGCTGCGCGGCGTGACCTGGCTGAAGCAGCAATCGTGGGTGGACCCGGCGCGCATCGGCGTGCAGGGCTGGTCCAACGGTGGCTACATGACCCTGATGCTGCTGGCCAAGGCCTCGAACCAGTACGCCTGTGGCGTGGCCGGTGCGCCGGTCACCGACTGGGGCCTGTACGACAGCCACTACACCGAACGCTACATGGATCTGCCGGCGCGCAATGAAGCGGGTTACCGAGAAGCGCGCGTGCTGACCCATATCGACGGCCTGCGCTCGCCGCTGCTGCTGATCCACGGCATGGCCGATGACAACGTACTGTTCACCAACTCGACCAGCCTGATGAGTGCGCTGCAGAAGCGTGCACAGCCGTTCGAGCTGATGACCTACCCGGGTGCCAAGCATGGCCTGTCCGGCGCCGATGCCCTGCATCGCTACCGCGTGGCCGAAGCCTTCCTGGGACGTTGCCTCAAGCCCTGATCCAGCAACGGGAAGGAGCCCGCCGATGACCCTGCCACCGCCGATTCCCGCCCATGACCCGGCATCCGCCGGTTGGTGGTGCCGCCACTGGCGCTGGGCGATGCCGTTGATGGTGGTGCTGGTGCTGGGTGGTGCAGGGGGTGTGGTGACCTGGAGCGTGCTGCGCTGGAGCGAGGCGGCACGCGAGAGCCCGCCGATGCGCGAGGCGCTGCGACGCGCGGGCTGCAGTATTGAACTGGTGGAAGCCTTTGGCGAGCCGCTGCATATCGAATCGATGCCGCTGGGCAGCATGCAGACCGCGATGAACGGCCAGCGCGACGTCGGCCTGACCGTTGCGCTGGAAGGACCGCATGCGCACGGCCGGCTGTTCGTGCAGGGCAGCCGTCGCGATGAAGTCTGGGATTACCCGGTGATGTATGTACTGGCCGAAGACAAGCAGACCTTCGACCTGACTGCACTGGATGACGACGAGGCTGCGGGGGAGTGCGAGCTGCAGGCCTGCCGTGAGCGTGGCGAATGCCCGCTGACCGCCGCGCTGTGACCGCAGGTCGCGCGGCCGGGTAAGGGCGGCCATGTAGAGTCGACTGTTAGTCGACTGCTCTCCACAAGACGCCTGAAAAACCCCGCGCTGCGCGCGATAGTCGACTGACAGTCGACTCTACCCATCAGCCGCGCCGTGACCTCCAGCCGATTGTCGCCATCGCCGTGAGCGCGTAAGTTGCGGGCAACCCTTTGCTGGAGTGTCCCATGAAGCCGATTGCGCTCGCTGTTGCCCTGGCCCTGACTGCCGCCCCGTTGCTGTCCGCACCGCCGGCGCTGGCTGCACCCGCCGCCAAGGCCGCCACTCCTGCCAGCCCGGCCTGGGTGGCCCGCAGCAATGCACTGGCGCAGATCCTGCTTGATGCACAGGGTCCGTTCCAGCCGGAGGAAACCGGCTTCTTCGGCGTTCCCGGCTACGACGACAAGGTGGCCGACCTCGGCCCGGACAACGGCAAGCGCTACCGCGCCGCGATGGCCAAGGCCCGCGACGAACTGAAGGCGAAGCTGGCCACCGAGCAGGATCCCAATGTCCGCCAGGACCTGGAGATCATGATCCACGCCGCCAGCCAGAACATCGAAGGCAGCGAGCTCAACGAGAAGTACCTGTTGCCGTGGAGCGATGCGCCGCAGACGGTGTTCAGCGGCCTCAACCTGCTGCTGTCCGACCAGGTGCCGGCCGAGCGCCGGGCCAAGGCGCTCGACCGCCTCAAGGCCTACGCCGGCCTGCAGCCGGGCGGCACCGCCTTCACCACGCTGGCGCGCCAGCGCTATGAAGAGCGCTTGAAGGACAGCAGCCTGCTGCAGCCGACGAAGATCGAAGTGCAGCAGTCGCTGGACAACGTCGAGACCTACATCACCGGTATCGAGTCGCTGCTGAAGAAGTACCAGATCGCCGGTGCCGATGAAGCAATGAAGGCGCTGGCCGGGCAGATGAAGGACTACGCCGCCTGGACGCGCACGACCGTGCTGCCGAAGGCACGTGCCGACGCACGCCTGCCGGCGCCGCTGTACGCCTACCAGCTCAAGCAGGTCGGCATCGACATCGACCCGAAGCTGTTGATGCAGCGCGCGCAGCTGGAGTTCATGGAAACCCGATCGGCGATGCAGCAGCTGGCGCCGCTGGTGGCGAAGGACAAGGGCCTGAAGGTGGCCGACCCGAGCGACCCGGTGGCGGTGATCCGCGCGCTGAAGGCTGACAAGATCGCCGACGATCATCTGGAAGGCCACTACCGCAAGGTGATCGACGCGATCGATCCGCTGATCCGCGAGCACGCCATCGTCGACGTGCCCAAGCGTGCCATGCAGATGCGACTGGGTTCGGCCGCCGAGAGCGCCGCCAGCCCGGCGCCGCACTTCCTGCCGGCGCCGCTGGTCAACAACACCGGGCAGCAGGGCACCTTCGTGCTGCCGCTGGGCAATCCGGCCGCCGGTCCGGGTGCGCAGTACGACGACTTCAACTTCGGCGCGGCGGCGTGGACGCTGAGCGCGCATGAAGGCCGCCCCGGCCACGAGCTGCAGTTCACCGCCATGGTCGAGCGCGGCGTCTCGCTGGCACGCACGATGTTCGCGTTCAATTCGGTGAACGTGGAAGGCTGGGCGCTGTATGCCGAAGCCGAGATGGTGCCGTACGAGCCGCTGGACGGGCAGATGATCGCCCTGCAGTTCCGCCTGCTGCGGGCTGCGCGCGCGATGCTGGACCCGATGCTCAACCTCGGCCTGACCGACCGCGCCAACGGCGAGCGCGTGCTGATCGAGCAGGTCGGCCTGTCCAAGGCGATGGCCACCCAGGAACTGGATCGCTACATGGTGCGCATGCCGGGCCAGGCCGGCAGCTATTTCTACGGCTACACCCGCATCCTGGAACTGCGCATGCAGACCGAGCTGGCACTGGGCGCGAAGTTCGACCGCCTGGCGTTCAACAACTTCCTGCTCGACCAGGGCCTGCTGCCGCCGGACCAGCTGGCCGATGCGGTGAACAAGGTGTTCGTGCCGAAGTACAAGCGCTGAGCATCACCGGTAGTGCCGGCCACTGGCCGGCGCCGCGGGTTTCGTGCCAACCAAGGTTGGCACCTACCAGAGCGATGCGTCGGTTGTTGCAGGGGTAGTGCCGGCCGCTGGCCGGCAATCGCCGTTGGTAGATGCCGACCTTGGTCGGCGCTGTGGGTTTCGTGCCAACCAAGGTTGGCACCTACCAGAGCGATACGTCGGTTGTTGCAGGGGTAGCGCCGGCCGCTGGCCGGCAACCGGTGTTGGTAGATGCCGACCTTGGTCGGCGCTGTGGGTTTCGTGCCAACCAAGGTTGGCACCTACCAGAGCGATGCGTCGGTTGTTGCAGGGGTAGTGCCGGCCGCTGGCCGGCAATCGCCGTTGGTAGATGCCGACCTTGGTCG